>JAPULJ010000724.1 GCA_027295145.1 Alphaproteobacteria bacterium
GATATACGCGCCAATCCCGACCGCATTGAGCAACGCATCAAGGCGCTCTCGGCTTTTGGTGCCAATTCGGAAGGTGGTGTCAGCAGGGTGGCATTCAGCGATGCTGACCTCGCCGGCCGTGCCTACATCAGGGATCTGATGAGGGAAGCGGGCCTGTCTGTACGGATGGATACGGCCGGCAATATTATCGGGCGGCGCGAGGGCAGCGAGCCGAATCTGCCCGTTATCATGTTCGGTTCGCATATCGACTCTGTACCCGGTGGCGGTAACTACGATGGCAATGTCGGTGTCATCGGTGCGATCGAAGTCATACAGCTGCTGGAGGACAACGCCATCCGTACGCGGCACCCGCTCGAGGTCGTCTGTTTCACCGATGAAGAAGGTGGTCTCATCGGCAGCCGAGCAATGATCGGTGAGATCGGCGACGCGACCCTGGGTGTCGTCAGCCACAGCGGTATGACGATAGGCGAAGGTATTCGCGCTGTCGGCGGCGATCCGAAGCGTCTCGATCTAGCCGAGCGCAGGCTGGGAGAGCTCAAGGCATTCATTGAGTTGCACATCGAGCAGGGTGCAATCCTGCATGAAGAAAATATCGATATCGGTGTCGTCGAAGGCATTGTCGGAATCCGCTGGTGGGATGTCACGATCGAAGGCTTAGCGAATCACGCGGGTACGTCACCGATGAATCGTCGCTGGGATGCGATGGTAACCGCGGCGGAGTACATACTTGCTGTGAACCGGGTGGTGACAAGCATGTCAGGACGGCAGGTCGCAACCGTCGGCAGATTGCGCGCGGAGCCGGGTGCGCCCAACGTCATCCCGGGCCGCGTGGTGATGAGCCTCGAGGTGCGCGATCTCGAGCTCGAGAAAATGGAGCAGGTGTTCGCCGAGATCGAAAAGCGGGCCGCCACGATCGCCGACCAGACCGGAACCTCGATCCGCTTCGATCTGATCGATGTGGATTCGCACCCCGAGCCGACCGATCCGCGGCTGCGCAAGATCATCGCCCGGGCGGCACAGATGTACGGCTATTCCTATAGACTAATGCCCTCGGGGGCCGGTCACGACGCCCAGGATCTGGCGACCATCACGCCGACCGGCATGATCTTCGTGCCCTCACGGGGCGGCATCAGCCATAGCCCCAAGGAGTTCACGAGCCCACGTCATATGGCCAACGGCGCCGACGTGCTTTTAGGCACCGTGGTGGCAATCGATCAGGGAGCGCTCGACGACTAGCCGCCGGATCCTTTTTTCCACAGCCGCAGCAGATAGAGCAAGAAGGCCATGTTGAGCGCCAGGCCGACGATCCCGGTCTCGGGCCCATATAAGGCGCCTTCGGGAATCCCCAACACGCCCGGCGTGCTGCTGGCGCCGAAGAACACGTAGACAATCCCGTTCCAGACCCCGTGGCTAACGCTCGCCACAACGACCGAACCCGAGAGCATCCGCAGGGTTCCCCAGACGGCGCCCAATAACGTTGCATTGAGCATAAAGATGGGGACAAAGGCCGGCGCCAATTCATATCCCTCGGCCAAGGTGACAAAGGCGAGGTGCCAAAGACCGAAGACGAGGCTCGACCACAGCAGCACCTGGGTGTTGTTCAAACCGCCTTTTTTAAAAGACGCCCACAGGGCACCGCGAAAAAACCCCTCTTCGGTGATCATCGCGCCGATCACCGTCGCAAACGTTAGCAGAGCCATATTCTTTGCCGCCTTCGGCCAATCGACGTCCGCTACCTGAACTTCTCCGGCCATTGCGGCGATCCCGACGGCGGCCCCAACCACTACCAGCGGATAGAGGACCGCCAGGCCATAATCGCCGGGACGGCCGAGCTTGAGGCCGATCTCGGCCCGCGAGAACTTCTCAAGAAACCACAAGATCGCCATCAGCGGCGCCAGTATCAGGGCGCTGAAATCGGCATAGCCGGTGGCGTCCATGGTCGCTGTAATGGCGATCGCTAGGGCCACAAAGATGACCGCGTGTTTCATCGCGCTTCCTATTTTCATCTCTCTTGAAGTTCCAAAATCCGGGTTCAGACCTTGGGCGGATAGGCGGGCTGGATATCGACCGGGATTTCCGAAAGTCGCTCGATCGCGGCCCGCGCCCAATCGTCGATGCTACCCCAGCGTTCGAGAAAGGCCTTGGCCTTGGCGTAATCACCGTCCCCCTGGACCACGATCATATCGCGGACCATCTCTTCCAGCGCCTTTTCCATGGCCTTGAAATCGATCCGGAAATGTCCCGTAGCAGCATCGACCAAAATAGCGCGTTTGGCTTTGAGATAGCTGTACTGGAGGGCGGCCCCGTGCCCGTGCGCCTCGTCGATGCCGAAGCGCATGGCCCGGAAAAGACCTACGAAATAGGTCGCCAGCAGGTTCTCCTTTTCGGCTGCCGGCAGCTCGCCCTTTTCCATCATAAAGAGGATGTTGTAGACCCCCAACATGTCCGCCTTGCCTTCCTCGAGGGGCGAATAAAGTTCTTTCAGCTCGGCCCCGACGGTTGTCTCCTTACCGTCTTTTTCGATCGTCCCGGGCCCGAGGCTGTGCGAGAGCTCGTGGAACAGGGTCTCCAAGGACATATATTTTTCGATCAAAAGCGGCGCCTGATCCGCCACCAGGATATGCTCGGCCATCGGCCCGAGGATGAGCCGGAATTTGGCCTCGATGACGTTTTTCAAGAGCACCTTTTTGGCCCCCTTGGCCTCGCGCACCCGCTCGTCGTTTGGCAGATTGAAAGCGATGGTCTGGACGCCGGGCACATTATCGCCGCCGCCGTGCAACTGGTCGGTGACCGCGATCGGCGATTCAAAACCGCGCCGGAAGTTCTTGTAACTCTCGTCGACCGGCAGGTGGGCTTCCATGTCGCGCAAATATTTCTTGTAGCGGGCCACGGCGGCGCTTTCTTCGGGGTTGCGCAATGTAATGAAGGCCTCGAAGGCCGCCT
>JAPULJ010000725.1 GCA_027295145.1 Alphaproteobacteria bacterium
AGCACCCGGGCTCGTGCTTGGCTTCGACGAAGGCCTCGATATCGGGATGATCGCAAGCCATCGTCGCCATCATGGCGCCGCGGCGGTGGCCGGCGCTCATGATGGTGCGGCACATCGCGTCCCACACATCCATGAAAGACAACGGCCCCGAAGCATCGGCGCCAACGCCTTTGACCGGCGCTCCGCGCGGCCGAAGCGTCGAGAAGTCGTAACCGATGCCGCCGCCCTGCTGCATGGTCAGGGCGGCTTCCTTGAGGCTCTCGAAAATGCCGCTCATATCGTCGGGGATCGTGCCCATGACGAAGCAGTTGAAGAGGGTGACGTTTCGCCCTGTCCCGGCGCCGGCGAGGATGCGGCCGGCGGGAAGGAAGCGGAAATCCGCCATCGCTCCGTAGAACCGCTTCTCCCATCGCTGGCGATCCTTCTCCGGCGCGGCGAGGGCGCGGGCGACGCGGGACCAGCTGTCTTCCAGCGTCTTGTCCACAGGCGCCCCATCGGGCCCTTTGAGCCGGTATTTCATGTCCCAGATCTGCTGGGAGATGCTCGATATGGCGGTCATTCCCGTTGCTACCCCACGCGGTCTCGCCGACGGCTAAAGATCGGCCTCGATATTGGCCGGCTAATCTTAACTAACTATTTGGAATTCCTAGTAAAACAGAAATAATCTTAGGCCTAGGACGGGTTCCCGTCAAGCGAAAAGTTCTCTATATGTTTCCACAAAATCAGACACAGGCCAACCCCCTTCAACCCTTTGGCGTTGTGGGAAAAGCTGTAATTTGCCCGGCTTTCACAGGCACCGATTCCTTATCCACAGATTTGCGCACACGTCGGTATGTAGGTTTATGAATCCTAACCATAACGGTGCTGTCGCGGGCTCGAGCGGCGGCATCGCAGAATGACTCGAAGGGGACCTTCACCGGCGGCACTTTAAACTGCCGTTCGGGCACCCATCATGCTTCAGTCGTTCAACTGCGCCTCAGCCTCGCGGCGTAGTCGCTCGGCGGCGGTTTCAATGCGCTCCTCCAGCAGGGCCATGAAAGCGCGCCGGTCGAGACCGGGCGCGATCGGATCGAGGAACTCGAAGGTGATGCGACCCGGCGACTTGACGAAGGACCGTCGGCCCCAGAATACGCCCGAGTTAAGCGCCGCCGGCACCACCGGCAGGCCAAGCCCGCGATAAAGCGCGGCGATGCCCGGGTGATAGGGGTTGCGCGAGCCCGGCGGGGTGCGGGTTCCCTCCGGCATGACGACGATCGAGCGGCCCTGGCCGACCACCTTGCGCGCCTGGGCCAGCATCGCACGCAGCGCCCCGGCGCCGCCGCCGCGGTTGATGGGAATCATATCGGCCCGCAGCATGTACCAGCCCACGAACGGGAGGAAGGCGAGTTGGCGCTTGTAGACCACGGCGAAACCAGGAATCAGGATGGTGAGGATGAGCGTCTCCCAGGCCGACTGGTGCTTGACCGCATAGATTACCGGCCCGGCAGGGACGCGCTCGTGGCCACGGATATCGTGGCGCAGGCCGACCAGCAATGCGAGCAGGCCGAGCACCCCGCGCGCCCACAGGCGGCTGATGGCGAACACCGCTCCCCTCGGCATGAGCAGCGCCGGCAAGGCGAAGACACCGAGAAGCATCGTCCAGCACAATGAACTGACGTTGAAGAGGAGCGATCGGATGAACGGCATGCTACGGACGGCTAGTAAAGCGGCTCGCCGCCGCCGAGAAGCGCCGCGAGATACTTATTGTATTCGCCGGCGACAACAAAAAGCGCGGTCAGGTTCCGCCACCAGGGGCCGGGATTGACGGGCTGGGGAAAGACCGGGTGGGTGACGATCCGCGTTCGCGGCAAAACGCGCCGGAATTCCAGTGTTGCGCGCCGCATATGGTAGTTGGCGGTGACCAGGCGGATCGAGGTGAAGCCGCGCGCTTTTAGCCATTGCGAGGTCTCCTGCGCGTTTTGCCTTGTGTTGCGCGCGCGATAGCCGAGGACGACGGAGCCAATCAATCGCGGCTTCTTGATCCCGGCTATTCGCAGCACCGCGGGCTTGGCGACGCCGATATTGACCCCCGAGACGAAAAGCCAGCCGGCGCTGCCCGAGTTCAGCAACCGGCCGCCTTCGGCCAGCCGCTCGGCGCCGCCGGTCAGCACGACGATGGCATCTGTGCGCGACGTCCTTTCTCCAGCCTGCCGCGGCATGCCGGCGCCGAACCATATCAAGCCGCCGAGCCATGCGATGCCGACCGCAAGGACAATCAGGATCGCAGAGCGAAGGCTCCGGGCGAGGCGGCGTTTCATGGGCGCTTGCGCAGGATAGAATCGACGGCGTCCCACAAATCCTCACACACCGCCACCGGCAGAACCGAAGCGGGGAGCCCGCCAGCTTGCGTTGCCGCGCCCTTGCCGGTGCGCACTAGGATGCGCGGGCAACCCAATGCAGCGGCGGCCTCGAGGTCGCGCAAGGCATCGCCGATCATCGGGCTCTCGCCGGCCGGCGCGCTAAAGTGGGTCAATGCCTCGCGCAGCATCCCCGGTGCCGGCTTTCGGCGCTCGCTGTGGCCGCCCGGCGCATCGGGGGCGACCAGCAGTGTATCTATCCGCGCCCCGGCTCGCGCCAATTCGCCCTGCATCGTCTCATGGATGCGCGTCAGCATGTCCCGGCTGATGATCCCCCGGCCAACGATCGATTGGTTGGTGACGACCGCTACCTTGATGCCGGCCTGATTGAGCCGGGCGACCGCCTCGCCGGCCCGTGGCAAGAGTTCGAAATCGCCCGGCGATTTGACCGAATCGGGGCGGTCGATATTGAGCACGCCGTCGCGGTCCATGAGCACCAGTCTCATATTCTCACGGCATCCGCGCCAGGGCGCGCAGTACGGTGACCCGCGCGGTCGCCATGGCGATCAACGTCACGCCTGGCACCAGGGCGGCGAGCGCCAGCCAATGACCGGGGCTGAACTCGATTGTCGAGAGCCCGAATATCTGGATTTCGCCGAGCAGCCGTCCCAAACCGAGCAATGTGAGCACGGCCAGGGCCAGGCCAACGAGACCGCCGGCCAACCCGTAGCGCAACGCCTGGCGCTCGAACTGGCTGGCGATGAAGCGATCGCGGGCGCCGATCAGGTGCAGGATCTCGGCCACACGGTGGTGGATGGCGAGCCCGCTGCGCGCAGCGAAGACAACGGCGGCAATGCAGATCGCCGATGTCAGCCCCACAACGATTAATGCCAGAATTTCCATCGAGCGCGAGAGTTTGAGAAGATTGCCGAGCCACTCACGGTGATCGTCGAGGATCGCGGTGGGGGCGCCAACGCGCAGGCGTTTGGTCAGTTCGGCGATGTCGAGCCTGATATTTGGCTTCAGTTGCACGTCGATCAGCCGTGGTATCGGCAGGTCCAGGGTCAGCTTGCCGCGCCCTAGCCAGGGTTCAAGAAGCGCCCGCGAGGATCGCTCGTCGATGATCGAAACACGCGCCACCCCCGGTGTCCCGCGCAACAGCTCAGCGATGCTTCGCAAGGTGGCCTGGTTCGCCGGCTTGCCTGCCCGGTTGGGGAGAACCTGGACGGTCAGGGTGCCGGACATCGCCGCCGTCCAGCCCGAGATCGCGCCTGTTATTCCCATCGCGCCGGCGCTCGCTAGCGCCGCCAGATACACCATCGCCGCAATGACGTAAGGAACGAAGCGACTCGCCGCCCGACGTTCGAAGAGATGGTTTATGGATTTGCGGCGGAACATCGGGGCAGGGCGCCTCAGGAGGTTGGTTGCAGCGTCAACTCGCCGTTCTCTAGATGCAGGCGAGGATAATCGAACCGCGAGGCCAGCTCATCGTTGTGGGTCGCGATCAGCACAGTCGTTCCCATCCTGTTAAGTTCCTCGAACAAATACAAGATGCGCGTTCCGATTGCGCGGTCGACGCTGCCCGTCGGCTCGTCGGCGAGCAGCAGCTGTGGGTTGTTGATGACGGCGCGGGCGACCGCCACCCGCTGCTGCTCGCCGCCCGACAAGCTGGCGGGCCTGGCGTCGGCCCGGTCGGCCAAACCGACCCATTCGAGGAGCTCGGCGACATGCTCGCGAACTTCCTTTCTGCGGGCGCCGGCGACTTCGAGCGCTAGCGCCACGTTCTCCAACGCAGTCAGGCTGTCGATCAGGCGAAAGTCCTGGAAGACGACACCGATACGCCGCCGCAGGTCGGGCAGCGCCTCCCGTTTGGTGCTCGCAACGTCGTGGCCCAGCACGCTGACCGCACCACGCGAAGGGGCCTGCGCCAGATAGACGATCTTCAGAAGCGATGATTTGCCGGCGCCGCTGGAGCCGGTCAGGAAATGGAACGAGCCGGGTTCAATATCGAACGAGACATCCGTGAGGATTTCGGGTCCCGCCCCGTACTGCATGCTGACATTTTCGAAGCGGACGATCGGCCCGGAGAGATCCATCGCGGGGTAAGGCTCCTTCGGCATTTTTTCGTTGCCTCGGAAATTGGCACAATGCTCGCCGCCACGTCCAGAAATCCCGTGCGGCTGCGGTTCTTGTCCTCTGAGTCCGTAGTCTTTATAACTATCGCGGGGTCAGCTTTTGGTAAATGAATGATAGTCTCCTGTCCGAAGTGCGCCAGTCGATTCCACGTCGCGGATAAGGCTCTCGGGACTGACGGACGGAAGGTCCGGTGCGGCAGCTGCGCCCATGCCTGGATGCAAAAGCCGATCGTGGAAGAAGCGCCGGTGGTGGCCGAAGTCGCATTCGTGGATCCTGCGCCGGAGCCTGCCCCGGCGCCCAAGGAATCGCCACCTGAACCGACGAAAGCGAAATTACCGCGCCCCGCCGCCCCGCGGCAACGGCCGACGTCGATCAGTCGCATCGTTATTTGGTTGGTCTTCATCGTTCTCATCGCCGGCATCCTCGCCGGTGGTTATCGCTACCGCCAGCTTGTGGTCAATCGCTGGCCCTCGGCGACTGGCATCTACGAGGCGGTGGGTGTTTCCGTAATCCCGCCGCCCAGCTACAGTTTCACCTTCGTCAAGGAGAAGGTCGAAACCAAGTTCGAAACCGTCGACGGCAAATCGGTGCTTTCGGTCAGTGGCGTCATCACCAACAAATCCACGCGGCCGCGGCCGGTGCCGCAAATCCGCATCTTCGTCCGAGATAAGGACCGCAAGCTGGTCCAGACTTGGGATTTCAGCATCGAAAAGAAGTCGCTAAAGGCAGGCGAAAGCGCCGATTTCAAGACCATGATCAAAAATCTGGCGCCGGGCGCCGACAAAATCGAGTTTAAATTCCGCTATCCTGGCCAGATGAGCAAGGGCGGTTGAGCAGGCTGATCGTGGGTTCGACGTTGGTTAACAAATCTTAAGGAATTATTTAATCCGGCGTCTTAGGCTCGATCTATAACCGAACGCCGTAACGTTGGCTTGAATAGTGAAAACGGCGCGTTAGCTCACGTCTTGTTGATGGGCGTATTGCGAACAGGAAGGCTGATGGCGAAGATTATCATCGCGGAAGACGATCCGGCCGTGCGGGAGTTCGTCGATCGTGCTCTGGTACACCGGGGGCACGATGTCACGGCGGTCGAGGACGGACTCGATGCGCTGGCAGCCATCGGCAGGGAAGACTACGAGCTCTTGATTACCGATATCGTCATGCCCGGTCTCGACGGGATCGCGCTTGCACTCAAGCTGGCCAAGGAGCGTCCCGATCTGACGATCCTGATGATGACGGGCTATGCCGCCGAGCGGCAGCGGGCGCACAATCTCGACGTGCTGATCCACCAGGTTATCTCAAAACCGTTTTCGCTCGAGCAGATCTGCGATGCCGTGGACGAGGCGTTGAAGGCGGCATAGAAGGCACGTGGGAAATCGAGGCGGCGACCCGGAAGGCCTCTCTTAAAATCGCCTCAGCAGCCGGTCGATATAGTCACGTTCGAATTTCGGGCGCTGGCGCTCGCCGGCGCGGCGGCGTAGCTCATCCATGATCTCGCGCGCCCGCTGGAGTTCGGATTCCTCGGGAATCTTGATATCGCTGGTGTTGAGCCCGCCGATACCTTCGCGGCGCCGTCCGAAGGGATCCCGGCGGTCACCTCGCCGCCAGCCGGGCCGCCCGCGCATCATGCCGAGCCGCCGTCCGTAGCGTTGCATCAAACGCCGCATCGCCTGCCGGCTGCCCGAACGAAGTTGCTGAAGCGCGCGCCCCTGGGGCGGGACCGCGCGGTCGGGTTGGCCGTGCCGCAGGGCCTCGCCAGCGCCGCGCATTTCCCGCTCGGCCCGGCCGAGATTGCCGGGTATGCGCCCGAGCAATTCGTCGAGCTCCCGCATGACGCCGCCGAGCCCGCGCCGCAAAGCCTCCTGCTCTCCGGCCATGCCCTGGCGGCTTTGCCGGGTTTCGCCCTGACGGCGGCCAGGCGCATTCTTGCCCTTTTGACCGGGTGCATTCTCACCCCGCTGACCGGGACGCTCGCCAAGGCGTTGAGCATCGCGAAATGTGCGGTCCATGAGGCGCTGCTGGCGCTGGATCAGCCGCTGCAAATCGCGCATGACTTTGGCCGCCGGGTGCTTGCCCTGCTGGCTGCGCCGGCGGGCCATGCTTTGCAGGTTCTCCAGCATCCGGCGCAGCGTCGACAGCATCTCGCGGGCGGCGCTGCGATTGCCCGAACGGGCAAGATCGCGCAAGCGCTTGAGCATGCGCTGGAGGTCGCGTTGTTCGAGCACCATGGCGTTGCGGTCGAGCGGGTTGTCCTGTCCGAAGCGCTCGGGGTTCTTCTTCATCTGCTCGGCAAGCTGGCGCATGAACCGGTCGAGTGCCTTCTGCAGCTGGTCGACCAGCCGCTGTAATTCCTTGTCGGCGAGACGGTCCTTCGACAGCGCCTCCATCAGCTCTTTCTGGGCCTTGCGCAGGTCGCGCTCGGCCAGCGATAGACGCCCGTCCTCGATGCGCAATGCGGTATCCCAAAGAAGCTGGCTGACTTCGCGCAGGGCCCGTTTACTGCGGTCCATGTAAAGCCGGGCGCGGGCCGAGCGCATCGCCATAAAGGCGACAATATCGTGGTTGTAGCGCTTCGGGCGGGCCGAGAGGTCGCCGACGATCTCGGCCACCGCCTGGCGGTTGTTGGCCGGATCGCGGATGAGGTCCTTGCGCGCTTCGGCCAGCGCCCGGGCGATCGGGTGGGTGAAGATGCGTTCGGGCAGAACTGTCTTGATGGGTGCGCTGAGGCCCTTCTGTCCGATGGCGTCGACAGCCTCGAGGCGGATGATCACCGGCAACCCGGCCCAGCGGTGAGCGGTAAGGTCGTGGTAGCTCGCCGATTTCAGCGCCTTGCGGCCAGCCCCCGCCGGCAGCTTGAGGGTGATCACCTCGTCACCGGGCTGGTTGCCTTGGTTTGCCCGGCGGATATATGCGCGCACAGTCGCGATGCCGTAATCGTCCTTGGCCTCGAATTCGAGCCTCAGGGTCGAGCGCGAGGTTTTCGACGGCGCACGCAGGAAGCCGATCGAGGGCGGCTGGTCGCGCACCACATTGATCACCCACTGGCCGAGGGTCCGCCCGCGCTGGGTGACCGTCAGGCGCGTCGTCACCGTAAGCTTGCTCTCGGCCCGGAAGCTGCGGGCGGACATCGCCGTGAAGGGGATCGTCGCCGGCCCAAGTTTCAGCTCGGGCGTGCCGAGGCCGCCCCGGACATGGGCCAGGAGTTTGGCCCCGGCCGGTACGCTGAGAGGCTCGGAGATGGTTTGTCGGGCGGTCAGAAAGCGCGGTGCGAGACGGGTGTAGGGCGGCGGCGTAAGCCAGACTTCGAGGGCGGCGGGGCCGGCGGCGGCAGCGCCCTCGATATCGGGCAGCCCGGCGCGGGCAATCCGCTCCCAGCCTTCGCCCCAGGACATGACCAGCGCCGCGCACAGCAGCACCAGCACGCCGCCCCGGAAGACCAGCGGATCGCGACCGGCGAGGCCCGGCGCGGGCCGCACCGAGCGTAGGTTTCCCAGCCTCTCCAACATGCGCTTGCGGTGCGCCAACCACACCGCCCGCGTTCCGGGATCGTCGGCCCCGGTCGCTTGGCTATCGCGCAGGAGGGCAAGCGGGCGGTGTTCAAGTTCGGATACAATCTCCAGACGACGGCGCGCCTCGGAAAACGTCGGCGCGGCAAAGAATCGGAACCCGCGCCACAGCGTTACGACGATGCCACTGGCGAAGCCTATGAGAGCCGCAAGATGGAGCCAAGCTGGAAGCGCGGGAAGGACGTCGGACAGGGCGACGGCGAGGAGCAGCCCAGCGATGCAGGCCGCGCGCCAGCCCGCCCGCCATACCCGCTCCCACAGGATGGCGATCCACGCGAGGATTAGACGCAGGCTGAAACCGGGCGTGCGGGGCCTGTCGTTGGTGAGCATTACCCTCGGTCTCTCCTCGCGCTCTTTGCCGAAACGTCAGGGCCCACAGGGGCCCGATTTTCAGAACTTTCGCGCTTTTCGATCCAGTCGGGAATGTAATCCTGGTCCAACATTTCGTCAAAAGTTGGGCGGCGGCGTACGACCGCGAAATCGCCGTCATCGACCAGAACCTCAGGGATCAATAACCTTGCGTTGTAGCTCGAAGCCATCACCGCCCCGTAAGCCCCGGCCGAACAGATGGCCAGCAGATCACCCGCCCGCACCGGCGCCAGGGACCGGCCAGTGGCGAATGTATCCCCCGTCTCGCAAATCGGCCCGACAATATCGAAGGGATGCAGCGGTGCGTCAGCCGCCGGCTCGGCGACCGCAACGATGGCGTGCTCGGCGCTGTAGAGCGACGGACGGGTCAGGTCGTTCATCGCCGAATCGAGGACGATGAAGCGGCGGCTGGCGCTGTCCTTGACCAGAATTACGGCAGTGACCAGCACACCGGCGTTGCCGATCAACGCGCGCCCCGGCTCGAAGGTGAGTTGGCAATCGAGGTCGCCGACGGTCTGCCGCACCAGCTCGGCGTAACCGCCAGCGCTGGGGCCCGGCTCGTCGCCATAGGCGATGCCGAGTCCGCCGCCGAGATCGAGCCGGCGGACCGTGTGGCCGGCGCCGCGCAGCTCGCGTACCAGAGTGGCGAGAATCGTGAAGGCCCGGCGGAACGGCTCGATATCGGTCAGTTGCGAGCCGATATGAATGGCCAGCCCGTCGATCTCCATGCCGGGCAAGTCTACGGCGCGGGCAAAAGCGGCCATGATGCGGCCGGTGTCGATGCCGAATTTGTTTTCTTTCCGCCCGGTGCTGATCTTGGCGTGGGTGTTCGGATCGACATCCGGGTTGACCCGCAGCGCCACCCGCGCGCTCACGCCGAGCCGAACAGCGACGGCGCTGAGGGTGTCGAGTTCGACCTCGGACTCGACATTGATAAGCAATACGCCGGCTTGCAGCGCCATCTCCAGTTCGGCTTCGGTCTTGCCGACGCCCGAGAAAACGATTTTGGCGGGCGGCACGCCGGCTGCCAGGGCGCGGCGAACCTCGCCTTCGGAGACGACGTCGGCGCCGGCGCCGAGGCCGGCAAAGGTGGCGATGACCGCGAGGTTGCCATTGGCTTTCATTGCATAGGCGATATGCGGATCGAGCCCCCGCAGAGCCGAAGCGAAATTATCGTACGTACGCCTGATCGCCGCGCTCGAATAGCAATAGAAGGGCGTGCCGACTTCCTGCGCGATGGCGGCGAGCGCCAGCGCCTCGACGTGCAGTTGGCCGTCCTGGTAGTGGAATTCAGGGCTGTTGGCGAGCGCCGTCACGAGCTCGGATACTTGCTCGGGAACTGGTCGGTCTTGCCTTCCGGCAATTGGGGATTGCCCTTCTTGCCACAGGCCGCAAGCGGGCCGGCGATAGCGAGGGCGAGCAGCAGCGCCAGGGCGATCCGGATCATAGATACTTCTCCTTCGCGGCGATGATGGCGAGCCGCACATTGTTCGGCGCGGCGCCGCCGAAGCTGGTCCGGCTGGCAAGCGAATTCTCGGTCGAGAGGACGTCGAAGACGCCCGAATTTATACCCTCCTCGACTTCTCTCATGGCTTCCAAACCGAGCTCGTCGAGCCGGCAACCTTGCCGCTCGGCCAGTTTGACGATTTGCCCGGTTGTCTGGTGCGCCTCGCGAAACGGCATGCCGAGTTCGCGGACCAGCCAGTCGGCGAGGTCGGTGGCCGTCGAATAGCCGGCTTCGGCGGCGATCCGCATGGCGTCCTTCTCGACGTGCAGGTCACCGAGCATCCCGGTCATCGCCGCCAGCATCAGCTCGAGCGTATCGCAGGCATCGAACACCGGCTCCTTGTCTTCCTGCAAATCTTTCGAATAGGCCATCGGCAGGCCCTTGAGCACAACCAGCAGCCCGTTCAGCGCGCCGAGGATGCGCCCGGCCTTGGCCCGGACCAGCTCGGCAGCGTCGGGATTGCGCTTCTGCGGCATCATCGAGGAGCCGGTCGAAAAGGCGTCGGACAAGGTAACGAAGCCAAAGGCAGCGCTCGACCAGAGTACGATTTCCTCGGCCAGCCGCGAGAGGTGGATGGCCGCGATCGCGGCGAGCCCCAGGAATTCGAGCGCGAAGTCGCGGTCGGAAACAGCGTCCAGCGAATTCGCCGCCGGCCGGTCGAAGCCGAGCGCCGCCGCCGTCATATCCCGGTCGATGGGGAAGGAAGTTCCGGCCAGCGCCCCCGCGCCCAGTGGGTTTTCGTTGAGCCGAGCCCGGCAGTCCCTCGCCCGGGCCCGGTCGCGCCCGAACATTTCGACGTAAGCCAGCATGTGGTGGCCGAAGGTCACCGGCTGAGCTGTCTGCAAATGGGTGAAGCCGGGCATGATCGTATCGGCGTGGGCCTCGGCCTGGCCGATCAGCGCTGTCTGCATCGCCTGCAGACCCGTATCGAGCCGATCGAGCGCATCGCGCACCCACAGTTTCAGATCGGTCGCCACCTGATCGTTGCGCGAGCGCGCCGTGTGCAACCGCCCGGCGGCATCGCCGATCAACGCGGTCAGCCGCGCCTCGATATTCATGTGGATGTCTTCGAGGGCGGGTTTGAATTCAAAAGCGCCGCTCTCGATTTCTTGAAGGATCGTCTCTAGACCCTTTGCGATAGCTCTGCCATCCTGTGCAGTGATGATGCCCTGCTCGACCAGCATTTGTGCATGTGCCTTCGAGCCCGCGATATCGTGGGCGTAGAGCCGTTTGTCGAAGGCGATCGAAGCGTTGATGGCTTCCATCAGCGCATCGGGTGCGCCCTCGAACCGCCCGCCCCATAGCGCATTGGCGCTGGCCTTTTTGGAGGCAGCGGGAGCCAGTTGTGCTTTACTGCCGGCGCGCGCGGTTTTAGCGGACATCAGATACGACCTTGATACAAGCATTCAGGAACGATCGATTTGCGAACAATCATCTCTAAACGGTTGAAGTTCCTAGCGATTACCGGGGCAATTGCCGGGGCGATTGCAGGGTTCGTGGGGTTATGGGGCCTATGGCTTCCTGCGTCAAACGCTGTAGCCGGCGACCACCCACCGCCGCTCCACAGCACGGTAGGGCAGTTTACCGTGATAACGCCGCTTCGGCCAGCGCCGCTGGTGCCGATGCGCGGCGCCGACGGCAAGGATATCGACCTCTCCGCCTACAGGGGCAAAGTGGTCCTGTTGAACTTCTGGGCCACCTGGTGCGCGCCGTGCATCCGCGAGATGCCCTCGCTCGACCTGTTGCAGGCACGGCTCGGCGGTAAGTCCTTCGCCGTCGTCGCCGTTTCGATCGACCGCAAGGGCTTCGCCCAGATCACGCCGTTCCTGAGGCGCATCCGCGTCACCAAGCTGCACGTCTATCTCGACAAAACCAGCACGCTCTACCGCAAGTTCGGTGTCCAGGCCCTGCCGACGACCTTCCTGATCGACCACAAGGGCTTGGTCCGCGGCTACCTCGAAGGCCCGGCCGAGTGGGACTCGAAGGCCGCCCGGGCATTGATCCGGTTTTATGTCGACCAAGCGGCAGGCGCCAAGCAGGGCGGCGGCTCGGAGCCGAAGAAGGCGGCGGCGGAGTGATAGGATTCAGGCGGGGAAAGGGAAACCAAAGCGCTCAATAATTCTAACTGCATTTAGTGTGCTGCTGGCTTCGTCCGCCTGGGGAGACTTTATGAGCGACATACGGGAC
>JAPULJ010000726.1 GCA_027295145.1 Alphaproteobacteria bacterium
CACACAGGCCCTAAACCCCCGGAAAGAGTCGTGAATTCCGCACCACCGAAAACCTGAAAAACACAGTGATATCAATTACTTAAGTCGTGGCGGTGCAGGCGGTCTCGAGCGAACCCGTCTCCGATTTCAGCCTAAAATTACGTGTTATCTCGGTTTTTTGGTGCCTCTTGGGCCGTCTCGGCCACGGAGACATCGATTTATTGTGGTAATTCCGCAGTTTAACGGCTTCTCTGGCGCTATCGGGAACACGTGGAAAACACGTCAGAAACACGACGATAACAGGTCGGCACCAGGCCCGAAACAGACCGACAGCACGGTTGCAACACGCCATGGGAACACCTGTCGTTCCCGAAAACCCGAATCTCTCGCACTTCTTGAACTATTCTGCGGCTGGCCTCAGTCTGAGGGCGTTTCGGATTCATTTTTTGCAGGCGTGGTCGAGCGTGATGAAACCGGTCATGGTGTCTTTGCTAGCATTAATCTCGACCTGGCTTCGGTCCAGCCGATCACTGTTGCCGGTTTGACGATCGTCAGGGCGTCGCGCCGTTCCGGCCAGAAGCTGGAGACCAGGACCCAGACCCAGCGATCGGATGGATGCCGTCGTGGTCGGGGCGTCTTCCGGTTCAGCACAGCCCGCTGCCAGCGTACTACTAAACTTTGAAATATGAGGCAGCCAACGCCCGATCAAGCCGATGCAGAAGGGCTACGAGAAGCAGGATGAGCATCTTTCGCATGGCCGAGAGGCTATCCGGTCGATGGCCGGATTGCCAGGGTTTCTGCGGTGTACGAGATTCTGACGAGCCACAACAGCGGGAAACACACAGCCCCTTCAGAGCTTGCAGTCATGTATCCGGCCTTTTTGCTGCGATGCGTTGACCGCTGGCCCTGATGGAATCCGGAAGATCGACGCCCAGTCAACTTATCGAGCTTGATGCTCTGACATTGCCAGCCAGAAAGCTGCATTTACGTACGATGCAGCCGGACAAATTTCTGCTCCGATACCTCGGTGCCCCATTGGTCACCGCAGTGCTCCTCGGCAAGTGAGAACCCGTGGTTCTCATAGAGCCTTCGTGCTGCATCCAGACCTTTGAAAGTCCAAAGGTGTGTCTCGCTATAGTCCTGCTTGTCGCAGAAGACCATTGCCTTTTGGATGAGTTTTTGACCGATACCGGCGCCGCGTATCCCGTTGTCAACAATAAACCACCTCAAATGGGCTCGCCCATCTCCCAGATCGTCTCCATCAATAGCGATGCTGCCAACGATCTTATCGTCCTTTTCGGCATACCAGATCGCGTTTTTGGGCTGCTGAAGCCTTGTTATAAAGTCTGCAAGTTCGTTCGCCACTTTGGTTTCAAAAGCGGCACCGAACCCCACTAGCCTGCTGTAGTAGGATGCATGCATTTCCACAATTCGACCGATGATGCAGGGCTTATAATCTTCTTTTATGATTATCTGATTGTCCGGCACCGCGGCTGAGTCGGACATCCGGCTTGTTTTAAGGGCCGCTGAATAAGTCTCAAGTCCCGTTAACATGTCCTGCCGGGATTGGCGGTTCAGTGGAGCGATTGCTACTGCAACTTGCTGTTCCGCATATTGGGTGATCGCAGCGAGAGTCTTTTCACCCTTGCCTGTTAGATAGAGATGTTTACTACGTGCGTCCTCTAGGGACCGTACTTCACGAACTTCTCTCTTTTCGATAAGGGAATTGACCAAACGGCTGACTGTCGATTTCTCCAAAAGTAGCTTTTCGGAAAGGTGCTTGGCTGAGAGTCGACCAGCTGCGCCAATTTCTATGATTGCGTGGACGGCTGAGGGCTGCAGGTCAGTTCCAGCGAGGGTTCGATTCATAAAGCCGAGCTCACGCACGAGACCGCGGGAGGCCGAACGAATCTGCGTCACCAAAGAGGACGAGGTCGCTTGCATTTCGCTTCGTTGTCATAATGGTTGCAATGTACAACTTTATTGAGACACGAAAATGATTGCAACAAGAGAATTTCCGAACCTGCCGCCGATTACGGCAAAGCACCGATACGTACACAACGTAACGACTGAAGATAATCGACAAAGGATCATAACAGGCGGTAAGAGACGGGCTGTTTCTGGCCGCCTGGCGCCGCTCGGGACGAAGGTTCCAAATCGACCCTTTACGGCCGTTTGGGTTCAAACGGGCGGTGTCAGGGGAAAGCGATCCGGTCTGCATATCCCCGTAATCGGTAGATCTCAGGCCGCAGTTGACGCCATTCTGCCAAGGCGGCATAGCGATTGTGCTTGAAGTTCTGGCGGCTGTAGAGGTGAGGTTCCTGATTGAAGATCCTATGGGGGCAGATCGCGATCCACTCATTAGAGTGGTGTTGCAACAACCACCCTCTGGAGGCAACCATGTCATCGATTGAATACACGTCTGAAGAGCGGGCTGCTGTCCGCAATAATCTAAGCGAGATTTTCGTATCGCTGGAGCTCAGCCGATCAAAGTGGCTGGTCACGTTGTTGTCGCCCGACGGTGGGGAGAAGATGTCCAAGCACCAGGTGCGTGGCGGGAAGGTCATGGTCACGACCAGCCGCTATGGGCACCGCCGAACGCATCCGCGACAAGATCGCCGCCTCGAAGAAGAAGGGCATGTGGATGGGCGGTATTTCGCCGCTGGGCTATGACGCGGTCGAAAAGAAGCTGGTTATCAACGAGGCGGAGACGGTACGGACGTTGTTCGGGCTGTATTTGACGCATGCGAATATGACGCTTGTAAAGCAGGAGGCCGATCGGCGAGGCCTCAGGACGAAGATTCGCAAGCCCAACAATGGAAAGCGACGCGGCGGCGCGCCGTTCACCCGGGGTCATCTCTACAAGCTGCTGTCAAACCCGATTTATTGTCTGACGTCAGCGGCCCCGGCTTCGCCGACTCGCCGCGTGAGAGTCTTGACCGCTTCTGATCAGCCAACTCACGCCCAGTTATTCTGACAAAGCCCAACTTGGATCGTATCTGGGAAATGTCGGCTAAACGAGATGAATCAGGGCTCAATCAGGCCGCCGATGAACTTGTGAGTAAAAACAAGCTCGCCTTGATGTTGGATCTCCTCGGCACCGCGGAACTCGACGATATCGCCCACCCACTCCGCAGCGTAACGCCAGTCCCCATGGACCAGCTCGCACGGTCCCCGCGGCTGAAACCTAGTGCGTTTATCGCCGCTTGAGAGCGCTGTTTTGAGAAATGCCATGTTTCTGTCGGACAGGTCACGATCCCGGGCGAAACGACCCTCCATGCCGCCGCTATAGGACTGGGCCCAGACCGGATTTCCACGGTCGCGGATGATCTCCTGGCCGCACGACCGGATGTAACCGGTGTAGCTGTCTCGGTAGGACCAGTCGCCGTCCTCGAAGACCAGCTCCTGGAAGCCACCCCGCTCGGACGCGACCCGAGGACCGCTGCCGGCATAGGTCGCCGCCGCGGCGCGGCCGAAAAAATCGTTAACTTCGATCAGGAAATCCTCGTGCATACTCCGGTCTTCCTGTGCGGCACGTTGATTCCTTCCAAAAACGCTGCCCGCCGCCGCCATCGTCACCCGACGAATACGCTCGCTCAGGACCATAAACTCCCTAACACCGGCCAGGAAGGGTGCGGTCGCATAGATGATGGCGACGATGGCCACATACGGGGGGATCGTTTTACCGGGCATGGAGATGGGATGCGGGCTCAGTGGCCCGAGTTCCATACATTGCCCTGGGGTAAAGCGACTTAAGGGTCGCAGGAAGAGGCGATTGGCCGCGCGGCACCTACGATTATGCCATCGCCACTCAAGACCTTCGACGTACAGCGTATCCTCTATAGGTTCTTTCTGAAGTATACGCGCGAAAAACCGGCCTGCTTCCGGCGGCCGATTTCCCGGAAGCCGAGATGCGGATAGATACTCAGGTTCTCGGTCATCTTTTCGTTCGTATAAAGCTCAACCGCAGGGAGTTCGAGGCGCCGTGCCTCATGTTCCGCAAAGGCAAGCAACTCGCCGCCAATTCCGCGGCCAATTTGTTCCGGAAACACAGCGACATTTGCGACGTGAACGTGGTCGTCAAGTGGGTACAGCACGATGAAACCGAGAACTGAACCGTCGTCAACCATGACATGAACGATCTTTGCGGCGATCTGCGCGGCGAAATCGGCGATCATCGGCGCCGGTTTCTTGCCAATGCGTGGCACATACTTCGCGTAGGCCTCTTCTGCGCACCGTTTCACGGTGTCGAGGTCCGCTGAAATGGCCCGTCTAATCCGCATCGTATGAATGTAACTGCGCATTGCGACGATTGCGACTACCCATTCCGACGGCATTGTCAGAGCAAGAATTCTTGAGTGCCGAAAGCACGTCTCGTAGCGCCCTGGGATGAGAAATCCATTCCGTTATTTCAAGACTTCGCCCGAAATCATCCGCCTGGCGGTCATGATATATATCCGCTTTCCGCTGTTGTAGCGGCAAGTCGAGGACTTGCTTCACGAGCGCGGTAAAGCCATCGACAAGGGCGTCCAGTATCTGTCCGCAACTGTCGAATGACCGACTTTGGCTAGAAAGCGACATTAACTGGTTCGCCAATGCGGGGGATAGGCTTTGTCATATCCTTCGATGCGCGTCATTCGATCGCGCCAGGCTGTGATCGACGGGTATCGATACTCCATATCATCGTATCCGAGCTTTAAACGCTTGACCTCGTCCCGACCTACTATTCGCAAGAGAAACTCGAGGTCGGAATGGCCGATGATGTCGGCCGCGCTGATGCTGTCACCACCGAGCCAGAGATTTCCTTCGACCGATTCCTCGATGCGTGAGAGCTCCGAATGTAGGTTTGCCGCGGCCACCCGGATATCGTCCTCGAATGCGTCAAGCACCTCGTCAAATACAGGAGCGATGATACGATCCGCCAGCGGTTCAAAATGGTACAAAAAGACCGAGATCCAATGCCAAATGAGGCCCGTGGCCGATGAAGATCGA
>JAPULJ010000727.1 GCA_027295145.1 Alphaproteobacteria bacterium
CCGACTCAGCTCTATAACGGCTACGGCGAGCAGGTTGCGGCGCTCTATAAGGACATCAAGGGCGAAAAGCTCTTCATGTAAAAAAAACCGGACCTCTAAAGAGGCCCGGCTAAGGGGAACAGGGAGGCTTCGTCTCTGGGAGCGTGGACGGCAAGCGTCCTGTCGCGTGATCCCCAGAAAAATGGTCCGAGCATCGTTGGCATGTCTGCCACGAGGGAGATGTTCGACCCATGCTGCGATGCAGCAAAGTATGGTTAATTTAGAACGAATCTAATATTTCGGTTAGGGGTCTGCTGACAACCGAGCCATGCGTCGAACGCATAGCATTTAGAATTCGGTCGCCGAGATTTCGCGTAGGAGAAAATCCCTGAATGCCGTAACGCGGGCCGAATTGCGCAAGGATTCTGGATAGACAAAATAGGCTTCGATGCTTGGCCCATCGAGTTCAGGCAGGATACGAACCAATGAATCCTCATTGTGTGTCATGTAGTCAGGCAGCGAGGCGATGCCGAGACCGCTTTGCACCGCGCGGGCAATCCCGTGCACGTTGTTGACCCGGAATACAGGCTCACGCGGGGCACTGGCACCCTCGTGCAATAACCAGTCAATATTCTGGAACGGCGCTGGTGGATCCTCGGGATAGACGATGATCCGGTGATTATCGAGATCAGCCGCCGATTTCGGAATACCGTACCGCTTAATATAGGAAGGCGAAGCGAAAACATGGAAGTGAACCGTCATCAGCTTACGCTGAATGAGATCGGGTTGGCGCGGCGGCGTCACGCGGATGGCGATATCGGCTTCGCGAAGGTTGAGATCGAGTTCGCTGTCGCTGACGATCAGCGTCACCGCGATCTCCGGGTAGATATCAACGAACTGTCTGATCCTCGGGGTTAACCATACAGCGCCAAGACCGACTGTCGTGGTGATCCGCAACGGCCCCTGGGGCTTGCTTTTGCTCTCGGCGATCATCGCCCCGGCTTCGGTCAGTCGCGCGTAGATATCCCGCACCGTGCGGTGCAGAAGCTCGCCCTGCTCGGTCAGGATCAGACCGCGGGCGTGGCGGTGAAACAGCGGCGCATTGAGGCTTGTTTCGAGCGCCCCGATCTGGCGGCTGACCGCCGACTGGCTCAAATGCAACCTCTCGCCGGCATGGGTAAAGCTACCGGCTTCGGCGACCGCATGGAACACGCGAAGCTTGTCCCAATCGAGAGCCGAGATTGGTTTTCCAACCTGGTCGCTAGTGGATATGCCGCGGCTCCTCATTCTGCCGCTATCTCGGGCGCATCCTCAAGCCCGGCGAGAAATTTCTCGGCCTCGAGCGCGGCCATGCAGCCAAGCCCGGCCGCTGTAACCGCCTGGCGGAAGATCTTGTCCTTGACATCACCGGCGGCGAATACGCCGGGCACGCTGGTCGCTGTGCTGTCAGGAGCGGTCACGATATAGCCCTCGTCGTCCATATCGAGTTTACCGGCAAACAATTCTGTTGCCGGCGTGTGGCCGATGGCGATGAAGACGCCGTCTACGGCGAAATCGGAAATCTTGCCGGTCTTGACGTTGCGCACGCGGGCGGCAGTCACCCCCAGCGGATCGTCGTTGCCGACAACCTCCTCGAGCACGCTGTCCCAGACCAATTCGATCTTCGGGTTCTTGAACAATCGATCCTGCAGGATCTTTTCCGCGCGCAGAGCATTACGCCGGTGCACCAGACTCACCTTGGTGGCGTGGTTGGTCAGATAGATCGCCTCCTCGACCGCGGTGTTGCCACCGCCGACTATGACAACCTGCTTGTCGCGAAAGAAAAACCCGTCGCAAGTGGCGCAGGCGGAAACCCCGAAGCCCATGTATTTCTGCTCGCTTTCAAGCCCCAGCCAGCGCGCCTTGGCGCCAGTGGCTATGACCACCGTGTCGGCGACATAGCTATCGCCGCCGTCACCCTTGCAAACGAACGGCCGGGAATTGAAATCGACCTCGGTGATCAAGTCGTTGAACAGGACCGTGCCGACCTTCTCGGCCTGGGCCTGCATCTGTTCCATCAGCCACGGACCCTGGATGACATCGGCGAAGCCGGGATAGTTCTCGACATCGGTGGTGATGGTGAGCTGGCCGCCGGGTTCGAGCCCGGCAACGAGGTGAGGGCGAAGATTGGCACGCGCGGCATATACGGCGGCGGTGTATCCGGCCGGGCCGGAGCCGACGATCAGAAGTTTGCTGCGATGGGTTTGGGGCATATTGGTGGGTCCGGATGGGCGGGCGAAGCGCTAATCAGTGTTCTCTTAATATAGTCCGCCTGCCGGGCCGACAAGACAGAGAACTTGGTGGTCCGCCATAGGGCAGATTATTCGACGCCGGAGATGGTGAACCCCCGCGCCGTCATGCGGGCCGCGACCTCGGCTGCGGCGCGGCCAGTGTCGTGAAGCGGATTATAGCGCCATTCCTGCAGCGCGCCACTAAAGGACCGGGTCAGACCGTCGCGCTCGAGGCCCGCATGAAACGCCTCCAGGCGCCGGGACATCGTTGCCAGCCGCACGACATGGACAGGCTTGCCGGTCGAACAGGCCTCCGAAACCATCGAAACCGAATCGGCCGATACAACAATGGCATCGGCCAGCCCGAGATAGCCGTAATAGGGATTGTCGCCGGCGCCGTCCCAGATTACCGCCGGCAGCTCGGCCAGACGGCCACGCAGGATCGCCTCGTTGCTCGCGCCGGTGCGCCGCGAAGCGGTGATGAGTAGACCGGCGCCAGTGCCCCGGCACAGTGCCGCAAGCTGGTCAGCGAGCTGCTCCATCGCCTCGCCGCGGACCTTGTGTTTGCGGTTGGAGCCGCCGATGAGAACGGCGACCAGCGGTCGGGGCAGATCTTTAAGCCGGGGTTCTAGCTGACGAGCCTCCGCTTCGAGCTTGGCGGCCGTCACCCGATGAACCGTTCCGCGAACGACGACAACGTTGCTGCCTCGTGGCGGGTCGTGCGCGGCGACGACTAGGAGGTCGAACTTAGCCGGCGGCACTCGCGGATCGGAGATATGGACAGCGAATGTGCGCCCGCCGCTCGCCCGCCTGATGGCCAGCGCCGGCGCCGTCGCACGCTTGCCGCAAGAGATCAAGAGGTCGGGCCATGGCGGCGCCAAAGGATCGCCCTTCGGTCCCGGCGCGTGCAGCGGCACAGGCCACAGGCGCGGCGGCAGGAAGCGCCAGGGCGCCCGCGGCCACAGACGCTTGATCGTGGGATCGAGTCCCAACGCTTCGGCAAGACCGAGCACCTGGTTTTCCATTCCGATATGGCCTTCGGTGAGCACCCAGGCGCTGGGAACGGTCATCAAGCAGAACCCCATGACGAATCTGATTCGGCACTGCGAATACACGCTGGCCGGGAAAAGCAAAAATTTCTCGCGAACAACATCAATAAAGCTATCTGTGCCGAGCTTGAAACATTATTTCATTGTTGTAATATAGTTACACAAATCGCCACAGGGACAACGCCCGATAGCGGCGAAGAATGAAAGGCATTCGACATGCGCCGGGTAAAGCTCGACCAGATCGACAGACGTATACTGCGCGACCTGCAGGCCGACGGTCGTATGACCAATGTCGCGCTGGCGCGCCGTGCCGGCATCTCCGCACCGCCCTGCCTTCGGCGGGTGCGCGCCCTTGAGGAAACAGGTTTCATCCACGGCTACCATGCCGATATCGATCGCGAGGCGCTGGGTTACGAGGTCACATTCTTCGCCCTGGTCGGGCTCGACGGCCAATCCGAGGCGGTGCTCGGTGAATTCAGCGCCATGGTCGGCGAATGGCCCGAGGTTCGAGAGTGCCATATGTGCCGTGGGCCGGACGATTTCGTGCTCAAGATTGTCGCCCGCAACACCGCCCATGAAAACGAACTGACCGATCGGCTGACGGCGGCGCGCAACGTTGCGACGGTGCGCACGGTGCAGGTCATCCGGGTCTCCAAGTCTGAGCCCGGCATACCGATCGAAGTGGACTGAGCGGTCCATCGCGCCTAGAGCACCCAACGCCGCCGGATTTTGCCGCACGCCTTTACTTGAATCTGACCTTGATAATCTCGTAGGCTTTGGTGCCGCGCGGGGTGGTGACCTCGACCGAATCGCCAATCGTCTTGCCGATCAGGGCTCGGCCGAGCGGTGCGCTGACGGAGAGCAGACCGTTGTCGATATCGGCCTCGTCGACGCCAACGATCTGATAGCTCGATTTCTCGTCCGTATCCTCGTCTTCAATTGTCACGTAGGCGCCGAACTTGACCTCCTTGCCCGATAGCTTGCTGACGTCGATCACCTCGGCGCGGCGGAGCTTGTCCTCAATATCGGCGACCCGCCCCTCAACGAAGCTCTGCCTCTCGCGGGCTGCCTCGTATTCGGCATTTTCCGAAAGATCGCCATGGCTCCGCGCTTCCTCGATCGCTTTGATGACGGACGGTCGTTCGATCATTTTAAGGTTTTTCAACTCTTCCTTCAGATTTAATTGACCAGCGGAGGTCATAGGTACGCGTTCCATGTCGGCAAACCCTTGTTCGAGACAAAAGCCCTGGTAGCGGTCTCCCACGCCGGGCGACCGCTAACCCGATTTCAGTTGGTTTTCGTTGGAACATCAAAATACGATTGAAGGGGAGCGACTACAAGGGCTCCACTTAAAAGTGCTTCAATTGCCTCGATCGCGGCCACCGCCCCGGCGACGGTCGTATAGTAGGGTATGTGGTGGGTCAGGGCAGCGTTTCGCAACGAGAATGAATCGGTCCTCGCCTGAGCGCCGTCGGTGGTGTTGAACACCAAATCGATCTCGCCACTCTTCATCGAATCGACGATGTGGGGCCGACCTTCGAGCACCTTGTTGATGGTTTCGACCTGGATACCCTGCGCCTCGAGGAAAGCCGCCGTGCCGCGCGTTGCGATGAGCTTGAAGCCCCGTTCGGCTAACTTGCGCGCAGGCTGCAGCATCGCCTGTTTGTCGCGGTCGCGGACCGAAATGAACACTTGTCCGGACAGCGGTAGATTAACCCCGCCGGCGAGTTGCGATTTTGCGAATGCGCGGCCGAAATCGGTATCGAGCCCCATGACCTCGCCGGTCGACTTCATCTCTGGCCCCAGCAGAACATCGACGCCGGGGAACCGGTTGAAGGGGAAAACCGCCTCTTTGACGGCGACATGAGCAACTTTACGCCGAGCGATGCTATCGGTCTTCAGTCCGAGGTTAGCGAGGCTCTCGCCGGCCATCAATCGCGCCGCGAGCTTGGCGATGGCAACCCCCGTCGCCTTGGCGACGAAGGGCACGGTGCGGCTGGCCCGGGGGTTGACCTCGATGATGTAGACCTCGTCATCCTTGACCGCAAACTGGACGTTCATCAAACCAACCACGCCCAAGGCTACTGCAAGGGTCGCCGTCTGTTTTTCGATTTGTGCGATGATCGCGGAATTCAGCGAGTGCGGCGGCAGCGCGCAGGCCGAGTCGCCGGAATGAATACCGGCTTCCTCTATATGCTCCATGATGCCGGCGACGAACACCGCCTTGCCGTCGCACAGCGCGTCGACATCGACCTCGATAGCGTCTTGTAGATAACTGTCGATCAGCACCGGATTGTCGCCGGATACCTCGAACGCCTCGGTCATGTATTTGAGCACGCTCTCGTCGTCGTCGATAATCTGCATGGCCCGCCCGCCGAGCACGTAGGAGGGGCGCAGCAGTATGGGGAAGCCGATCTCGGCGCTCTTGACGCGGGCTTCCTCGAGCGTCGTCGCGATGGCGTTTGCCGGTTGGCGCAGTTTCAGTTTCTTGAGCAGCTTCTGGAACCGGTTCCGGTCCTCGGCCAAATCGATGGCGTCCGGCGAGGTGCCGAGGATGGGTATCCCCGCGCGTTCGAGCGGCAGCGATAGTTTGAGCGGGGTCTGACCACCGAACTGGACGATCACCCCGAGGAGCGAGCCGCTTCGCTGTTCGGCGCGGACGATCTCGATGACGTCCTCGGCCGTCAGCGGCTCGAAATAGAGCCGGTCGGAGGTGTCGTAATCGGTCGAGACAGTCTCGGGATTGCAGTTGATCATGATCGTCTCGTAGCCGGCCTCGGCCAGCGCGTAGACAGCATGGACGCAGCAATAGTCGAACTCAATGCCTTGGCCGATGCGGTTGGGCCCGCCGCCCAGGATGATGACCTTCTCTCGGGATGTCGGCCGGGCCTCGTCCTCGGGCGCCGCGCCGAAGGCCGCGTGCTCGTAACACGAATACATATACGGAGTTTCGGACGGGAACTCCCCGGCGCAGGTATCGATGCGCTTAAATACCGGCCGCACGCCGAGCTTGTCCCGCAGCTTGGCGATATGCCCCTCGCTCGTCCCAGTGAGACGGGCCAGGCGCCGGTCCGAGAACCCCATGGCCTTGAGCCTCAGGAGCCCGTCGGTATCGTTCGGCAGACCGTTTTCGCGAACCTCCGCCTCGGCCTCGATGATACCGCGGATCTGTTCGAGGAACCACGGATCGACCTTCGAGGCGGCATGGATCTCGTCGATTGAGAGACCAACGCGAAAGGCTTGCGCAATGACGAGGATCCGGTCCGGCGTCGGCTTTGCCAAGGCTCGGCGCAATTCGTCGGGGTCGCCCGCGCCCTCGGTCGTCAATTCATCGAGACCGTCGAGGTCGGTTTCCATCGAGCGCAGGACCTTCTGCAGACTCTCGGCGAAGGTGCGGCCGATACTCATCGCTTCGCCGACCGATTTCATCGAGGTCGTGAGCAGGACTTCGGCGCCGGGGAACTTCTCGAAGGCGAACCGCGGCATCTTGGTGACGACGTAGTCGATGCTGGGCTCGAAGGAGGCCGGGGTGACGCGGGTGATGTCGTTGGTCAACTCGTCGAGCGTGTAGCCGATGGCCAGCTTGGCGGCGACTTTGGCGATGGGAAAACCGGTGGCCTTCGAGGCCAGGGCGGAGCTTCGCGAGACCCGCGGGTTCATCTCGATAATGACCTGTCGGCCGGTCGCCGGATCGACCCCGAATTGCACGTTCGAGCCGCCGGTATCGACGCCGATTTCGCGCAAGCAGGCGATCGAGGCGTCGCGCATGACCTGGTATTCCTTGTCGGTCAGGGTCAGTGCCGGGGCCACGGTGATCGAATCGCCGGTATGCACGCCCATCGGGTCGAAATTCTCGATCGAGCAGACGATGATGCAATTGTCGGCGCAGTCTCGCACGACCTCCATCTCGAATTCCTTCCAGCCGAGCACCGATTCCTCGACCAGGACTTCGCCGACCGGCGAAGCGTTGAGGCCGGTCAGCACGATCTCGTCGAACTCGGCCGTGTTGTAGGCGATCCCGCCGCCGGTCCCGCCGAGGGTGAATGACGGCCGAATGATCGCCGGCAGTCCAATCCCTTCAAGCGCCGAGCGCGCCTCCTCGATCGAGCCAACGACTGTGCTCTTGGGGCAATCGAGGCCGATATTGGCCATCGCATCGCGAAATTTCTGCCGGTCCTCGGCCTTCTCGATGGCCTCGCGCCGCGCGCCGATCAGCTCGACCCCAAACGCATCCAGCACGCCCCGGTCGGCGAGTTCCATGGCCGTGTTGAGCCCGGTCTGTCCGCCCATCGTCGGCAGCAGCGCATCGGGCCGCTCGGCCTCGATGATGCGGGCAACGGTGTCGGCGGTGACCGGCTCGATATAGGTCGCATCGGCCAGCTCCGGGTCGGTCATGATGGTCGCTGGGTTCGAGTTGACGAGGACGATCCGGTAGCCCTCCTCCGCCAGCGCCTTGCACGCTTGCGTCCCCGAATAGTCGAACTCGCACGCCTGCCCGATGATGATCGGCCCGGCGCCAATGATCAGGATCGAGGATATGTCGGTGCGTTTAGGCATGGGAGTGCTGTGTTCGAAAACGAACCCCCTCCCCCATCAAGGGAGGAGAGAAGGGAGTGGGAGCATTGGTCATTGCAAGACTAATGACATTGTCGGTCAGCGGATCACGTTTACCTGATCTCCTCTGCGCCTCTATGCCGCTGTGGTTCACTGATTTCTCCCCACGTCGATCATCTTCACGAAGCGCTCGAACAGATAGTGGCTGTCGTGGGGGCCGGGGGAGGCTTCGGGGTGGTACTGGACGGCGAAGATCGGCTTGCCGTCGACCGCGAAGCCTTCGAGGCTTTTGTCGAACAGCGATTGATGGGTGGCGGTTATGCCGGCCGGCAGGCTATCGCCGTCGACGACGAAGCCGTGGTTCTGCGAGGTGATCTCGACCTTGCCCGTCGTCAGGTCCTTGACCGGATGGTTGGCGCCGCGGTGGCCGTGATGCATCTTTTTGGTGCGCGCGCCCAGGGCCAGGGCAAGTATCTGGTGGCCCAGGCAGATACCAAAGATCGGCAGGCCGAATTCGATCAATTGCTTGAGTACGGGCACCGCATAGACGCCCGTTGCCGCCGGATCGCCGGGACCGTTTGAGAGGAAGATGCCGTCGGGCTTATGGCCCAGCACATCGGCGGCGCTGGCCGTCGCCGGCACCACAG
>JAPULJ010000728.1 GCA_027295145.1 Alphaproteobacteria bacterium
ACTCCCGAATGGAGGAGGCAAAGATCGACCGTGCAGCCATGGGGCGCTTGGCTAAAGCTTTGGATTTCATCTGCGGACCGGATCATCCGACTACGGTTGCGCTCAAGGCAGCCGCCGAGAGTGGTTCCGAACAAGACATCACGAAAGCCCGCAAGCTGTTTCTTAGCTTGAAGCCGGGAGACCGCCGGGCCGCATGGACCATGCTCGCCGGTTGATCGGCGTGAAGGGAGTCAACTACCAGCGCCAGCCGGTTGCGCTGCAAAGAGCAGGACGTAGTGGAGTTACGCAGCCTTTACCTGCACCGACCCACGCCGCCGCCAGCCGAGGAAGGCAAGCAGGGCCAGGCCGGTGGCGAAGAGGGCGAGGGTCGAGGGTTCGGGGATGTCGAATGTGAAGTCGTCGAATGTGATACCATCACCACTGAGGGAGAGGGGTTGGTAAAGTTCGACACGAAATATGTTCAGTGACGCAACTGAAATAAGCTGGTTGTTGTTGCCGACCCCGCTACTGACCCCGAAAAGGCTGTCAAAATCAATCAGATTTCCTCCGACAGCGGCATCGTAAGCGTCAATCCGGACACCATTCTCACCAAGATCGTTGACGAGCACGCTGACCATCGCTGCGGCGGTCGAGAACGTGACAATAATTGGATCAACGCTTTTTGGTGTGAAAGCGCTTGAAATCGATATGATAGAAATTGGCGGCGAGCTAGACAAATCCGAAAGGGTCACGGCATTAGAAAAGGTGACGCCAGCAAATTGATTGGTCACCGACACCCCTCCTGCTAAGCCGTCGAAATCTATGGTCATCGGCACAGCATTCGCCGTCCCCGCCATGCCCATCATGGCCAGCCCGACACACGCACCTATCAGCTTCCTAACCATAGCTGCTCCGCAGCCATCGTGGCTCAAATAATCGCCACACAATCAGTATCCGATGACCATGACCATATCTCATGCCAGAGACAAACTGGCGGCGTGCGATTCCGGCCAGCACCGCGCCGCGCGGCCACAAGGAAATACCGAGGCGCCCCACCGCGAAGCGGCCGCCGTGCCAGCGTTCGCGCCTGAGCGTCGCCACCTGACATTCGTCCGCCCGCCACGCAATGGCCGCCTCACGGCCCTGTTGCCGCCATCCTTCGCCAGCAAAATTCCGGCTGACGTTCGCGCCCCTCTTGGGGTTTTGGCAGCAACAGGAGTTAGACATGCGAAGCTTGCGATTTCTTGCTCTGCCGGCACTAGCGCTGCTCGTCGGGCTCTCGTTCCCAACGTCAGCGGCCAAGGCGTCGGTCCTAGCCCTGCCCCACGGTGCGCAGCCGGTCAACGTCAACGTCGGATTCAACACTCAGATGCCACTGCCGGACTTGAGCCAGCAAACCCTGGCCGATGCGCAGAAGGCGGGGCGCGAGTATCTCTACCGCCTGGGCAGCGAGGAATGCGCGCTGCTGATAGCGACAATCGCCAAGACCTGCCGCCTAACCAACCTCAATATCAACACCCAGATCCAGCAGCACAACCCCGGCCAGCCGCTGCTCTACATCAACGGCAACGCTACCTTTACGATCAGCCTGAAGGACGACGCAGCGGGTGGCGATTGAGGCGTGGTTGCGTAGGCGGCACTCCGCAGCCAAGACGCACGCTGCCGTTTCACGTCCGCTGTCCGCCGAAAAGCGGGCACCGGCCAGGCCGGCCCGACACCCGACAAGAAAGCACGAGAGGACACCTTATCGTGCGTTCGAATCTGGCTGATCACGGCTCCTGCACGGACCGAGGCACGCCATCATGGTTATCTCTATGCTCAACCTCTCAGATCGCAGCTCTTCCCGCTCTCACACTTCCGGCAGCATGATGTTCCAAACGGCCGCAAGGGAAACCGGTTCCATTTCACCGGTCGGCGGCTGATACTTCGCGATCAGCGCCTGCTGGTTCCGCGCACTTAATAGCAGCCGGTCCAAATCGTTCAGGGGCTCGTTCTCGAAATACATCTGGGTCAACACGCGCCCGGTTCGGCCACTCACGTCGAAATGGATATGGGGTGGCCGGATCCAATTCTCGCCAACGGGATAAGCACCCGGCTTGATGGTCTTGAAGCGGTAGCGTCCCTCATCGTCGGTTATCTGCACGCCGAAACCCTCAAAATTCGGATCGAGAGGCGTCGTGTTGGTGTCGGCGGGGTGGGTATAGCGACCGTGGGTATTGGCCTGCCAGATCTCGATCCTGGCACCGGAAATGGGGCGGCCTTGGCTATCCAGCACCCGGCCCATGAGGTGGAGGACCTGGCCCTCCGCCTGCCCGCTCTTGCCGGAAATCGCCGTCAAATCCGCATCCTGGTCCAGTGGCTTTTCGACCGGATAGAACGGACCCATAACCTGGTTCGGCGTAAACTGCGGCAAAGCGGCGCGGACTGGCGCCGCGACTGCTAAGCCTCCCATCGCTATAGCCGACCGTAGGATAGTCCGCCGCGGAAGGAGGTCTCGATTGCGCATGGCACGCCTCGCTGTTGAGAGCCGACCCTTGGGGTGGGCTCGTGGGGCATTCATACCACCACTTGCAATGGCATCAGTAAGCTTGAATTTGAACCACGATAACACCCGGAGACTCGACCGGCGAATTCATTTCTTGGCGATCTGCCACAGCGCAACCCAGACTAAAGAAGGCGAGGTGTCGAAGTGCCGTCTTGGGTACGCCCGCGTCCGGCGAGCCTCTCGCCGCACGCCCTGGCGCAGCCCGGTTCGCATCTTCGCAGCCGCCCGATCGACGCACTCGGGCGAGCAGGCGCTGGCGCTGGCGCAGTAAACGGAGTTGCTCCGGCGGTCCACATAGGACGCCAGCACCGCGGGCAATCCCTCGCCCAACCACCCCCCACCACAGATGGTGCAGCAAATACGCGTCCCATCGGCGGCTCGAAGCCAACCGCCTCACACACCCTGTCCCAGTCGTCGCGATGAACGGCCATATCCAGGTCTGACAGTTCCTCGGCCTCGGGCAGAGATGCCCGCGGACCGATGAGCCGTAACTCCAGCCAGGCCCGCTCGTCCTAACCGATAGTCGGGATAGCTATGCCTGGAGCAGGGCCCGAACAGTGTCACATCGGACGCTGGGGCGGCCAATCCCCGCTCCAATACATCGCACATCGGGGAAATGCACGCCCCCAGAGCGCGGGCATATTGCCAGCCGGGCCGTATTGGGCCACGATCAACCCTGTAGAAAGAACTCAATCGACAAATCCCAGGTTAGAGGAAATAACTATGGCTACTGGTACCGTGAAGTGGTTCAACCCGGCCAAGGGTTACGGATTCATCGAGCCGGAAGACGGATCAAACGACGCTTTCGTTCACATTTCGGCCGTCGAGCGCGCCGGACTGACTTCGCTTAGTGAAGGGCAG
>JAPULJ010000729.1 GCA_027295145.1 Alphaproteobacteria bacterium
ATCCATCCGCTGGTCACCGGGTCCGCGATATTCCTCATCGGCACAGGCCCTAGTCCGACGACGCTTGCCGGCGCCAAATGCAATCCCTTTTTCTTCTCGGTCTCGTGGCCACAGGACCGCGAAAAAACAGGAAACCCTGAGAGCGGGCGTCCTTTTGCCGCGCAATGGGCGAACAATCTGGACAACCCTGCAAACAAGTCATTTGTTGCAGCATTCGAAAAGACCTACGGCTACCCACCCACGCCCTACGCGGCGATGGGGTACGAAGCGGCCCGGCTTATTGCCTCTGCGGTGCGGGCTCGCGGTGACACGCTTGCCGATAGAGCGGCCTTGCGCGCAGCGCTGCGCAGGGCCGACTTCCGTTCGATCAGGGGAGGTTTCAAGTTCAATAACAACCAATTTCCGATTCAGGACCGAATCCAGGTGCGCTCGACGCGGCGCGCCGACGGCGCCCGTATCTCCCGGTTTGTCCGGATACTCGCCACGATGCGTGGCGACCGACACGCCGTAAATTGCGCTATGAAGTGAAGATCCCTTGGAACTCTATTTCTCCGTTTCTACCCCGGGCACGGTCAACACACAAATCTTCGAGGAAAGGTGGAGGACCCTCATCACTCGCAGGGGCGGCCCATCCGCCAGAAGACGCCGGAGCAGCTTCGGATCGACCCGGCGACGCTCGCAACACATTGCCGCACCACTCGGACATTTCAATTTGATCGCCGTTTCGATCGGACTTTGGATTGCCGCTGGCCGGTTGCGGAGATCGCGTTCTCGAGCCTTCGAATCGGCCCGCCGCCTTTGCTTCTCCTTATCGGATTTGGGTTTCGCCTCACGCTTTTTGCGCTTCTCGGCGACCTTCGCGGACGGCTTCGGAGCGAGCGATTTCACCGTCGAAGGTATTGCCGCTTCCTGCTTTGCCCCGGCCCGGCCGTAGCGCCATCCCGCGCCGGAGAGCCGGCGGTTCTGCCGCAGCCCCATCCTGACCAGCGCTGTACGGAGATCGCCATCGAGCGGTACAAGCGAACTGGCCACGACCCGGGCCTTGCTTTCGAAGCGATCGCTTGCGCCAGCCCCGGATGAGCCGCTTCGCGGCTTCCTCGTAATCAGTCCCGCTTGTGAGCCTGTCTGCGGTGCATTCAATTTGCCGACAACTTTTGAGCGGCGTTTCTTTACCGGTTGTTTGCGCTTCATATCCTTGTCCGACACCGCCCCGCCGACGACGACTTTTGGCGCCACGGACTCCTCGGGTCCGTAGACGCCGGGACCTATAACCGCGACGACGACAACCGCGAGAATGGCTGGAAGAGCCGCCATTGCCCAACGCCGGCCCGGCGCGATTGCAGCGAGCCAGCGGGGCAAGGCGCCGATGCGGGCTGCATCCGACCGCGGTGCCGGCTTGCCGGCGGGCGGGCCTGCCACGGTGTCGAAATCCTCGATGTACGCCTCAGGCATCCTGGCCCGACCGCCGAGGGTGGCCGCGCGCGCCTCGCCAGCGGCGGCAAGCTGTTCGCGAAGATCAGCCGAGCGCGCCAGCAACCCTTCGAGCGCAACCTGCTCTTCGCTCGCCAGCGCGCCGTCGAGATAAGCAGCAAGAAGCGCATCGTCGAGCACGACCCCCTCGTCCAAGCGTTCTCCAGCCGCTTCCAGCACGGCCAGCAACCGCGCGCGTGATTCCGACCGCCGCGAACGCTTGCTCGGGCGGCTCTTGGGGGAATTCCCTCCGGCGGGCTCGTCGAACAGCCGCTTCAGGAAATCACTATCCTCGCGTCGAGCCATCAACTGCTCCTCACAGAGAAAAGACGGACGAGTTGGGGGTCTTCCGCCGGTCCGGCGGTCTTGCCCTCCTCGACCAGCCGGCGCGCCTTGCGCACCGCTCGTTCCTTGAGCCGCCGCGCCGCCGGCAATGTCCTGCCGCATAGTTTCGCAACCGTGCTCATATCCTCGTGCTCGAGCCACAGGACCAGAACCAGCCGTTCCGCCTCGTCGAGGCGGGCCAAGGCGTTGGCCGCCTGGATGACCCGCTGAGCTTCTTCCAACTCGGCCTCGGGCGAGGGTCCCGGGGCGGTCAGTTCAATCTCGCCCGCCTCGCCATCGGGCCGAGTCTGTGAAAGGGATTCCTTGGCCGGCCGACCACGGGTTCCCGGCGCGCAGGTCCGGTAGACGCGGGTGATTGCCGCATCGAGCTGGTCCGCCGACTCGTCGGCCAGCCGCCCCGCCAATTCGCCGATGGTCAGCCGGTCGCGGTCGAGCAGGCGGAAGACCTCCTGATCGAGCTTGGGCAGTCGCTTGATTGCTTCGGGCGGGCGCCAGCGCTGGTACTCGCGGCGGTGTTCGTCGCGGCACCAGTTGTCGAGCACTCGGTTGAGCAGAAACCAAGCGAAGCTCGCCTCGCCGCTGCCGCTGTAGGCGCGCAAGGGCTTGTAGCGTTTGGCCAGAAGATGGAGATTAAAATCATTGTAGAGGTCTTCGAGGTCGCGGCCCGTCGGCAGGGTCTGACCGGGCTTGAGGCGGAATGTGCGGAGCAATCGGGCCTTGATCTCCGTTGCAAAACGCCGCTCGAATGCCTGCCATGCGCTCTGGGGATCGTCTCCGAACAAAGCCGAGAGCCGCGCGCCGAGCATGGCATCGCCGGCCAGGGCGATGAAGCTCTCGAGCTTTCCCGTGCGGAAACGGCGCAGCGCCGCGCAATCCTCTGCCTGGAAATCGAGTAGTAAGTTGCGCGCTTCCCCGGCAGCCTGCGGATCGTCGTAATAGCGCCGCGCGAGACGATAGAGGGGATCGCGAACGCGCTGCTTGAACAGCTCCCACGCCGGCTTCTCCCCAGCGATCACGCCGGCGACGAGCGCTGCATCGTTCGTCTCTATGGGATCAGCGGCGCGGTTCATCTCGGTTCCAGGAGCCCTCGATACGGCGGCACCCTTCAAATCTCACGATCGCTGTTCACGATAAGGCCCGGCAGTGGGCTGTCAAGCGGCGGTCTTCCCGGTTGCTCTACGCTGGCTTATCCAGATCCATCCCGCTTCCAGTCCCGCAGCATTGAAGCGAGGTTTCATATCAAGGCCCGTCTTCGTATGATTGCCGGGCTGCATCACAAACTACCGGCCTTGCCATGATCCCCCGCTACACCCGCCCCGATATGGCTGCGATCTGGGAGCCCGCAAACCGTTTTCGCATCTGGCTCGAGATCGAGTCCCTGGCCGCCGAGGCCCTGGCCGAACACGGCACTATCCCCAAGGAAGCGGCGGCGGCGGTGCGCAAGATCTGCAAGAAACCCTATACAGAGGAACGCATCGCCCGCATCGATGAGATCGAGCGCGAAGTCAAGCACGATGTCATTGCGTTCCTGACCGAACTTGCCGAGCAGGTCGGCGAGGAAGCACGGTTCGTCCACCAAGGCATGACATCCTCGGACGTGCTGGATACCTGCCTGTCGGTCCAGCTTACCCAAGCCGCCGATCTTCTGCTGGCCGATTTCGATGCCCTGCTGGCCGCCCTCAAGAAGCGCGCGGTGGAGCACAAAAACACGGTCTGCATCGGTCGCAGCCATGCCATCCACGCCGAGCCGACCACTTTCGGACTGAAGCTGGCTGGACATTATGCAGAGTTCGCGCGCGGCCGCGAACGCCTGAAGGCCGCCCGCGCGGAAATCGGGACCTGCGCGATTTCGGGCGCCGTCGGCACCTTCGCCAATATCGATCCAGCGGTCGAAGCGTACGTCGCCGATAAACTGGGCTTGCGCGTCGAGCCGGTTTCGAGCCAGGTTATCCCGCGAGACCGCCACGCCATGTTCTTCTCGGTCTTGGCGGTGATCGCCAGTTCGGTGGAACGCCTGGCGGTCGAGATCAGACACCTACAGCGCACAGAAGTGCGCGAGGCGGAGGAATTCTTTTCGGCCGGGCAGAAGGGTAGCTCGGCCATGCCCCACAAACGCAACCCGATCCTCTCAGAGAACCTCACCGGGCTGGCCAGGTTGGTGCGCGCCGCCGCCGGACCGGCGCTGGAGAATGTCGCCCTGTGGCATGAGCGCGACATTTCTCATTCCTCCGTGGAACGCAGCATCGCGCCGGATGCCACCGTCACCCTCGATTTCGCGCTTCACCGCCTGACATCAGTGATCGACAATCTGGTCGTCTATCCCGAAGCCATGCTGGCCAATCTCGAGCGCCTCGGGGGCTTGCACGAATCCCAGCGCGTCCTTTTGGCGCTGACCCACAAAGGCATGAGCCGCGAAGACGCCTACGAATGCGTCCAGCGCCACGCTATGCAAGCCTGGGGCGGCGACGGCATTTTCCGCGATTTGCTAAAGGCCGATGAGGAGATCGCTGTCCACTTCTCCGGCCCGGAAATCGACGCGATGTTCGAGTCTGGCTATCATCTCAAGCACGTCGATACGATCTTCACCCGCGTCTTCGGTGGGGTCGGATCGTGAGCGGTTGGTCCGATTTAACCTTTGGCGCACTTTCCTGCCTTAAACTTTCCTGAAGCGAGTATTCCAAGCGGATCGCAGCGTATGGCCATAGAACACAGATCGGCGTTGGCCGCCGGTTACCGGTTGCACGAGTACCAACTTGAATCGGTACTCGGTCATGGCGGATTTGGCATCACTTATCTTGCCACCGACACCAATCTGCACAAAAAAGTCGCGATCAAGGAATTCCTGCCGATGGAGGTGGCCGTCCGCGTCGACGGCTCGACGGTCGAAGCCAAGTCTTCCGATGATGAGGAAACATTCCAGTGGGGGCTCGAGCGCTTCACCCAGGAAGCCCAGACCCTTGCCCGCTTCCGACACCCCAACGTCATTCAGATCAGCCGCTATTTCGAGGCCAACAGCACAGCCTACTTCGTCATGGACTACGAAGAAGGCGAGAGCCTGAAGGCTATCATGGACAAGGCCAAAACGCTCTCCCAGTCCGAGTTGGAAGATATCCTTCATCCTCTGCTCGACGGGCTTGAGGCGGTCCACAAAAAGGGCGTTCTGCACCGCGACATCAAGCCCGGCAACATTTATATCCGCAAGGATGGCACGCCGGTTCTGCTCGATTTCGGCGCGGCCCGGCAGGCGCTAGGAAACAAGAGCCGATCGCTGACCTCGATTTTCACCGCCGGCTATGCGCCCTACGAGCAATATTATTCCGACGGCGATCAAGGCATTTGGACCGATATCTATGCCTTCGCCGCCGTGCTCTACCGGGGCATCACGGGCAAAGCACCTCCCGAAGCGCCCGGACGCGTCCGCAACGATCCGATCGTGCCGGCTGCCGAGGCTGGAAAGGGCGCTTATTCCGAGGACTTCCTGAACGCCATCGATGCTGGCCTTGCTTTCTATCCCGAGGACCGGCCCCAGGATATCAGCACCTGGCGCGCGATGTTCACCGGCGCTGTTGCCATGAACAAAGGCGCGCGGCCCGAGAAGGCCACTGTGGTCCCGGCAAAGGCAGCATCTGCGGTCGGTTCATCGAGCCTGAAATGGATCCTCGTCGGAGGGCTCGGCGCGACTGCAATCGCCTTCGTCGCCGCCGCGCTGATCTTGATTCCGGGAGAAACGACAATTGGCGGCGGCGGAACAAGCGTAGCCGGCAATGGCACGACCAGCGGGGGTGCCACAAGTGGCGGCACGACCAGCGGGGGTGCCACAAGTGGCGGCACGACCGGCGGGGGTGCCACAAGTGGCGGCACGACGGGCGGGGCCTCGACGGGCGGGGGCAGCACTGGCAATACAAGCGCAAATCTCGTCGATCCGCCGCGCCAGCGCTGCGATGTACTGGCCGCGGACCCCTGGGATAACACAAAGAAAAGTCATGGTGTCCGGCTCATCCGGATCGGCGTCAGCGCCAGAGATGCCTGCCGACAAGCGACCAGCGCCTTCCCCAAAGCGCCGCGTCTGGCGGCGAATTACGCCCGCACCCTGTTTCGCCAAGGGCAAAACGCAGAAGCTCTTAAATGGGCGCGCCGGGCATCGCGCGGCGGAAGCGGTTCGGGCGCATTTCATCTCGGCGTCGCCTATCAGTTGGGGCTCGGCGTCGGCAAGGATGTCGCCGAGGCGCGCCGCTGGTACAAAACCGGCGCAAACCGCGACCACTCCCTGGCGCACTACCGGTTTGGCGCGTTCCAGATCGCTGGAATCGGCGGGCCAAAAGACGTCACCCTAGGAGCCGCAAGCTTCAGGCGGGCGGCCGAACGCGGCGTGATCGTCGCGCAGTGGCGCCTGGGCCGGCTCTTTGCCAATGGCACGGGGGTGACCCGAAACTACGAACGCTCAGCCTTCTGGTACGGCAAGGCGGCGCGCCGCGGCCACCCCGAAGCCCAGGCAAGCTTTGCTTTCGCCTATTTCAACGGCCGCGGTGTCGCAAAGGACGTCAAGCAAGCGGGACGCTGGTACCGAAAAGCCGCTGCGCAGGGGATCGCCCGCGCCTATTACGAACTCGGGCGTATCTACGAAATCGGCATCGGCGAGAAGGTCAACCTGCCCCTGTCCCGCGCTTATTACACCCACGCCGCCGGCAAGGGTCACGCTGCAGCCGAAAACAAGCTCGGCACCCTCTACTACAACGGCAAGGGAGTGGCGAAGAACTACCGCGAGGCCGTGCGCTGGTTCCGGCGCGCCGCCAACAGGGGTAGCCCGACCGCGCATCACTGGCTGGGCGTGTGCTTCAGCAAGGGGCGCGGCGTGGCCAAAAGCAACACCGAATCCTACTTCTGGCTGGCGTTGGCGGTGCGGCGAGGCGGCACTTCGGCGCGCGGCCTGCGCGACAAAATCGCGGTCCACCTATCGGCCGATCAACGCCGCCGCCTCGACGCGCGCGTCGCAGCCTGGCGACCAAAAGGTTGAATGTGGAGGGCGTATCCGCGATCAGCGACGGCGGCGACCTCAGCTCTTGATTTCGTTCGTGATTTGATCGCGGGCGACTTCCAACAATTCGTCCATTTGCTTGCGCACCTGTTCGGCGCTCTGGCCGATTTCCTTGGCATCGAGGTCGCCGTGGACTTTGCGTAACACGTCATCATCGCCCGGTTCCTCGAAGTCCGATTCAATGACCTCGCGGGCATAGGCGTCCACCGCATCACCCTCCAGACCCAATAGCTCCGCCGCCCATAGACCTAGAAGCTTGTTTCGCCGGGCGCCGATTTTGAAGTCGAGCTCCTTGTTGAGCTTGTACTTGGCCTCGAAGCCTTTTTCCCGCTCGTCGAAAGTCGTCATCGACGCCGCTCCTTTGCTTGCTTGCGTTTGTTTCACCAGCCCCCGCGCCGCCGCGCCATGGGCCATTCGGAATGACGGCCTATTTTGATATCAAGGTCTTTATAGCCGTCCGGCCGGGCCGGTGGTATGCAAAAGCTTCATGTGCACGCTACTCCTTCTTCGCCGCCCCTCGCATCGCTGGCCCATCCTGATCGCCGCCAACCGCGATGAGATGCGCGAGCGCCCCTCCTCGCCGCCGGCACGGCACTGGCCCGACCGACCGAGTGTCACCGCTGGCCGAGATGATCTGGCCGGCGGTAGTTGGCTCGGCATCAACGATGACGGTTTAGTGGCGGCGATCATGAACCGCCCCGGCTCCCTCGGCCCCGACCCCGACAAGCGCTCGCGGGGCGAGTTGGTGCTCGAAGCCCTCGATCACGCCGAAGCGGCGGTGGCAACAGAAGCGCTTCACCACCTGGATCCCGAGGCTTACCGCCCGTTCAACTTGATTATCGCCGACTCGCTCCAGGCCTTTTGGTTGCGCAGCGATGGCGAGGGCGATGATGCAATCGAGGCGGCCGAGTTACCGCCGGGACTGTCGATGTTCACTGCACACGACCGCAACGATTTAAATTCAGCACGCATCACCACCCACCTGCCGCGTTTCGAGGCCGCAGCCGTACCTGAACCCGAGGCTGCCCGATGGACCGATTGGGAACGCTGTCTGGCAAGCCGCGAGGCGGCGCCCGAGGGTGGGGCGCCGTCGGCCATGAATATCGACACCGAGTTTGGGTTCGGTACTGTCTCGAGCGCCCTGATTGCCCTGCCGAACCCGGACGCGGCCGGACTGAAACCGATCTGGCGCTACGCCGACGGCCGCCCCGACGAGGTGGCCTTCGAGGTGATCGATCTTGGGTAGATCGCGGTGTGGTCCCGTTGTAGGTCCATCGAGCAAGTGCTATATGAATTGAGTGCCGGCGGCAGGCTCCGGCCGCGCCAGCGAGGGAAGACTTTTCATGCCACCACGACGCAGACGAATTTACGAAGGCAAGGCCAAGATCCTGTTCGAAGGCCCCGAGCCGGGAACACTGATCCAATACTTCAAGGACGACGCGACCGCCTTCAACAACAAGAAGAAGGGCGTCATCAGCGGCAAGGGCGTCCTCAACAACCGCATCTCCGAATACCTGATGGTCCGGCTCGCGGATATCGGCGTGCCGACCCACTTCATGCGCCGCCTCAACATGCGCGAGCAACTGGTGCGCGAGGTCGAGATCATCCCGATCGAGGTCGTTGTCCGCAATATCGCCGCCGGTTCGATCTCCGAGCGTCTGGGCATCGACGAGGGCACGCCGCTGCCGCGCTCGATCGTCGAATACTACTATAAGAGCGATGATCTCGACGATCCGATGGTCTCCGAAGAGCACATCACCGCCTTCGGCTGGGCGACGCCGCAAGATCTCGACGACATAATGGCAATGGCTCTGCGGATCAACGATTTCCTCAACGGGCTGATGCTTGGTGTCGGCATCCGCTTGGTCGATTTCAAGCTCGAATTCGGCCGGCTTTGGGAGGACGAGCAGATGCGTATCGTCCTGGCCGACGAAATCACCCCCGACAGTTGCCGGCTGTGGGATGTCGAAACCAACGAGAAGCTCGACAAGGACCGCTTCCGGCGCGATATGGGCAAGGTCGAGGAGGCCTATCAGGAGGTCGCCCGGCGGCTTGGTATCCTGCCCGAGGCCGGCCCGCAGGATATTAAGGGACCGAAACTCGTCCAGTAGACGAAGATCGAGGCTCCGCCCCGGATGAAGGCGCGCATTCACATCACCCTGAAGACCGGCGTGCTGGACCCGCAAGGCAAGGCGATCGAGGGTGCGCTGGCGTCGCTCGGCTTCGGCGGCGTAGGGGAAGTTCGGCAAGGCAAATATATCGAGATCGACCTCGCCGAGAAGGACCGGGCCAAAGCGGCACTTGAGATTGAGGATATGTGCCACAAGCTTCTCGCCAACACCGTGATCGAAAACTACGAGATCGAGATCGGCGAATGAGCGCCGGCCCTGGCGCGGCGATGGATACCGGCTTCCGGCGCCCACCGTTGCGCGCCATCATCTTCGACAAGGGCATCGTGCGGCGCTCGGCGATCGTCGCGCTGATCGTCGGCACCATTCTCAATCTCATTGCCCAGGGCGATTTCCTTATCGACGGCATGGCGCTCAATTGGTGGAAAATCTGTCTGACCTATTGCGTGCCCTATTGCGTCGCCACTTACGGCGCCTGCTCGGCGCGCCTCGAGACCCACCGCAAGCAAACCATGGCCACAAAGAAGACGAATTCATGAAGGCCGCCGTCATCGTTTTTCCCGGCACCAACCGCGAGCGCGACGTCTGCAAGGCGCTCGCGGCCGTGACGGGATCGGTCCCCATTTTGGTTTGGCACGGCGAGCGCGCCCTACCTGCAGTCGATCTGATCGTCGTCCCCGGCGGATTCGCTCACGGTGATTATCTACGCGCCGGCGCTATGGCGGCCCATTCGCCGATCATGCGCGAGGTTGCCGGCGCAGCAGGTAATGGCACGCCGGTCCTGGGGATTTGCAACGGATTTCAGGTCCTGACTGAAACGGGAATGTTGCCCGGCGCCCTGATGCGCAATGCCGGCCTGAAGTTCGTCTGCCGCGATGTCCACGTGCGGGTCGAGAATGGCCAGACGCTGTTCACCAGCGGCTACGAGACCGGCCAGCGCGTGACCTACCCGGTCGCCCATCACGACGGCAACTACTTCGCCGACGAGGCCACCCTTGATAGACTGGAAGGCGAAGACCGCGTCGCTTTTCGTTATTGCGCGACCGACGGAATGCCGACGGAGAACGGCAATCCCAACGGTTCGGCCCGAGATATCGCCGGCATATTCAACGAGACCAAGACCGTGCTCGGCCTCATGCCCCACCCCGAGAACGCCATCGAGGCCGAGCTTGGTAGCACCGACGGTTTGGCGCTTTTTCAGGGAATAACGGAAGCGCTGGCTTAACCCTACCTGTCACTCCGGTGGACTGGTGGGGCGAAGCCGCTATAAACCGTGCCATGCTGGACGCGCCACCCGCCACATCGCCCGAACTCGTCGCCGAGCACGGTCTCAGCGCGGAGGAGTACGACCGACTACTCGACATCCTCGGGCGCGAGCCGACCATTACCGAGCTTGGCGTCTTTTCGGTGATGTGGTCCGAGCATTGCTCGTACAAATCCTCGAGGAAGCGGCTCGCCACCCTGCCGACCGAGGGCAAGCAGGTCATCCAGGGCCCGGGCGAGAACGCCGGCGTCGTCGATATCGGCGACGGGCTGGCCGTCGTCTTCAAGATCGAAAGCCATAACCACCCCTCCTTCATTGAACCCTATCAGGGCGCGGCGACGGGGGTCGGCGGTATCATGCGCGACGTTTTCACCATGGGCGCACGGCCCATCGCCAATCTCAACGCCTTGCGCTTCGGTGACCCTGACCATCCGAAAACCAAGCACCTGGTGGCCGGCGTCGTCGCCGGGATCGGCGGCTACGGCAACTGCATCGGCGTACCTACCGTCGGTGGCGAGGTGAATTTTCATTCCGGCTACAACGACAATATTCTGGTAAACGCGATGACGGTGGGCGTCGCCCCGGCCGATAGGATTTTCTATTCCGCCGCCGGTGGGGTTGGCAATCCGGTCGTCTATGTCGGCTCGAAGACCGGTCGAGACGGCATCCACGGCGCGACCATGGCCTCGGCCGAGTTCGCCGATGACCAAGAGGAAAAGCGCCCGACCGTGCAGGTCGGCGATCCCTTCACCGAAAAATTACTGCTCGAAGCCTGCCTCGAGCTGATGGCCACCGACGCTATCATCGCCATCCAGGATATGGGGGCGGCCGGCCTGACCTCCTCTTCAGTCGAGATGTCCTCGAAGGGCGGGGTCGGGATCGAACTCGATCTCGATTCCGTGCCGATGCGGGAGGCCGGCATGAGCGCTTATGAGGTCATGCTGTCGGAGAGCCAGGAGCGCATGCTGATGGTCCTGAAGCCGGACCGCGAGGCCGAGGCGCGGGCGATTTTCGAGAAATGGGAGCTCGACTTCGCTGTGATCGGCCGGATCACCGATACCGGCCGCCTGATCGTACGCAAGGATGGCGTGCTTTGCGCCGACATTCCGGTCGAGCCGCTGGTCTCCCAATCGCCAGTTTACGACCGGCCCTACGAGAAAACCAAGGCGCCTGCCGTCGTGATCACCAGCGACATCCCGATGGCAGAGCCTGTACTGCGCTCACTGATGCGCCTTCTTTCCTGTCCCGACTTAGCGAGTCGGCGCTGGATCTGGGAGCAGTACGACTACCTGGTGCGCGGCGAGACGGTGATCCGCCCCGGCGGCGACGCCGGCATCGTTCGCATCGAGGGAAGCGATAAGGCGCTCGCTTTGACCACCGACTGCACGCCGCGCTACTGCGCCGCAGACCCCAAAATGGGTGGACGGCAGGCGGTTGCCGAGGCTTACCGCAATCTCTGCGCGGTCGGCGCCCGCCCGCTGGCCGTCACTAACAACCTCAATTTCGGCAACCCCGAGCGACCCCCGATCATGGGCCAATTCGTCGGCTGCGTCGAAGGCATGGGCGAGGCCTGCCGGGCGCTCGATTTCCCCGTCGTTTCGGGTAATGTGTCCTTCTATAACGAAACCAACGGCAAAGGCATCCCGCCGACCCCGGTGATCGGCGGGGTCGGCTTGATCGAGGATTGGCGCCGGGTGGTTGGCATCGCCCCGCGGGACGGCGATCTGTTGATCGCCATCGGCGCCGGCGAAGACACGCAAAAGGGCTGGCTGGGCGCCTCGCTCTACCTACGAGAAATTGCCGGTCGAGAAGACGGGGCGCCGCCACCAGTCGATCTTAATATCGAGCGCCGCAATGGCGAGCTGGTCTGCGGTTTAATAGCCGAGAATTGGGTTAGCGCCTGCCACGATGTCTCCGATGGCGGACTGCTTGTTGCCCTTGCCGAGATGGCGCTGGCGGGAGGTGTCGGGATGTCACTGGCCCGCTTGGATGAGGACATGCCAGAACATGGGTACTGGTTTGGCGAGGAACAGGGCCGTTACGTCGTTGCCAGCAGCGATCCGGGCAAGGTCCTCGCCGCCGCCAGGGAAACCGGCGCCTGGGCGGCAGTGATTGGCCGGGTTGGCAGTGATAAGTTGACCGTCGATAGTGCCGACCCTATATCCATTGCGGACTTGCGGCGAGCACATGAATCGTGGCTGCCCGCCTATATGGCCAACCCCTGACGCCTCGGAATTCGAGCGTCTTTCGAGGCGAAGGATAGAGACCCATGGCAATGGATGCCGGCGAAATTGAACGCATGATCAAGGATGCACTGCCCGACGCGGAGATCGAGATCCAGGACCTAGCCGGCGACGGCGACCACTACGCGGCAACCATCCTGTCCTCGGCCTTTGAAGGCAAGAACAGGGTCCAGCAGCATCAGATGGTCTACGCCGCGCTCAAGGGGCGGATGGGCAATGAGTTGCACGCCCTGGCCCTCAACACCGGATTGCCGCAAGGCAGCTGACCAGACAACGCAATTTAAGAGGTTTACCAGCATGAACGAACAAGCCACCGAGACCGCGAACCCGGCTTTTGACAAGATCAAGGGCGAGATCGACGGCTCCGACGTCGTCCTTTTCATGAAGGGTACGCCCGTTTTCCCGCAATGTGGGTTCTCAGCGACCGTCGTGCAGGTGCTCTCCCATCTCGGCGTCCAGTTCAAAGGTGTCGACGTCCTCGCCGACGACGATATCCGCCAGGGCATCAAGGAATTCTCAAGCTGGCCGACGATCCCCCAGCTTTACGTCAAAGGTGAGTTTGTCGGTGGGTGCGACATCATCCGAGAGATGTTCCAGGCGGGAGAATTGCAGACCCTGTTCAGCGACAAGGGTATACAGGCCCAAGCCTGAACGTTCCTTCGCCCACCATATTTGCGGAAAATCCTAGCATTTCTTTTCCTGTTGTTAACGCCGCAAGCCGTAAGTCACTTACGGCTTGCGGCGTTGGCGTAAGGATCGGCGCATCTTAGCGGGTTGCCCGTCCGCTTACCGAAACCAAAGGGCTCAGCAAAACCATGAGGCAGAAATTCGGATATTGGCGCTCGGCTATCCGGCGGGCAGCGGCGTCTGTGATGTTCACAGTGAGCCTGTTGCCGCCAGCAGGTAGCGTTAGCGCGCTCGAACTGAGCGACGCTGAGATCCTGCGCAATTTCGACGTCATCGCCTTCCGCAACGAGATGCGCGAAGTGACCAACCCGCGCGTCAGCAAATGGGTTCGCCCGATCCGTGTCTACAAGCAGTTCGACGCCATCATCGCGCCAACCGCCGAGGAATTCCTCGACAAGCATATGGAACGGTTGGCCCGCCTCACGGGCGTGAGCATTTCAGACGTCACTGCGCGGAAGAATGCCAACTTCATCATTATTTTCACCCGCCGGGAGAACTACCTCAATATCGCCCTCGCCCAGTTCGATCCCGAGGGCGGAGGCGCGTCTAGGGAACTTCAAGCGCGCCTGAAACGGACCCATTGCCTGGGCATCTACCGAGCCCGCGAGAGTAATGCCGAGCTGATCCGAGCGATTGTCATAATTCCGGTCGACACCGCCCTCAAGAATGGGATCCTCAATCGCTGCATCGTCGAGGAGACGACCCAGTCGATGGGCCTGCCAAACGATTCCAACGACGCCAACCCTTCGATCTTCAACGACCAAAGCCGGCTCAAGGACCTCTCGGCCCACGATATCCTGCTATTGAGGTTGCTCTATCACCCGGCATTGCGCGTCGGTATGAAACGTCTCGATGCCCTGCGCATCGCCAAACGCATCCTGCCGCGGCTGCGGGCGGAGTAGTACCTGCTTCACGTTTCCTGGAGAAGTTTGGTGGGTGTATGCGCGCGTTCGTTCATGTTCCCTCAATCGCCAGGCGATCGCGTCCCCTACCTTGGCTTGCCTCGCATTAGCTCGGGTACGCTCCTGCGCTTGTCGAGGGATGGATGTCGCGCTTGCGCCGGCTTCTGGGCCACTGCGACTAGAAAAGGCCGCTTTGAGGAGCGGCCTTTTACATCTTTGTTGATTTGTGGTCTCGATTACCGCGAATAGAACTCGATCACCAGATTGGGTTCCATTTGTACCGGGTAGGGTACGTCGGAAAGTTTTGGGCCGCGTATCATCCGCCCGCGCATCTTGTTGTGATCGACATCGACATAGTCCGGCAACTCGCGTTCGGGCGAGGCCGAGGCTTCGAGCACGATCGGCAGCTCGCGCGACTTCTCCTTGAGCTCGATCATATCGCCGTCCTTGATCTGGTAGGAGGCGATGGTCACGCGCTTGCCGTTGACCATGACGTGGCCGTGGCTGACGAACTGGCGGGCGGAGAACACCGTCGGCACGAACTTCATCCGGTAGATCGCGGCGTCGAGCCGGCGTTCGAGGAGCTCGATCAAGTTCTCGCCGGTATCGCCGCGCCGCCGGACGGCCTCGGTGTAATAGCGCTTGAACTGGCGCTCGGTGATGTTGCCGTAATAGCCCTTGAGCTTCTGTTTGGCCGCCAGCTGGATGCCGAAGTCCGAGGGTTTGCGCCGGCGCGCCTGGCCGTGCTCGCCGGGACCGTAGGAACGCTTGTTGACCGGGCTTTTGGGTCGGCCCCAGAGATTGACCCCGAGGCGGCGATTGATCTTGTACTTCGCGCTTTTACGCTTCGACATAAATTCATTCTCCCGTTCATTCGACGGTGTTGTTGGTGTCCAGATAGGCCCACGCGGTAAGGTAAGCGCGGACGGGGTGGCGACACCCACGTTCTCTGGAATAGCGCCTGATATAGTGAGCGGGGCCCCTGTGTCAACTTTATGCGTCGAAGCGCCAACTCAGGGTAGGCAATACAGACCGTGACCGAAATCTACGTCGATGCCGATGCCTGCCCGGTGAAGGCCGAGGTAATGCGCGTGGCCGAGCGTCATAAGCTCAAGGTCCATATGGTCTCCAACACTTGGATGCGCATGGCCGAGAGCCCGCTTGTGCACAGCGTCGTCGTCTCCGAAGGCGCCGACGCCGCCGACGATTGGATTGCCGAACATATCGGCGAAACCGACATCGCGGTCACAGCCGACATCCCGCTCGCCGACCGCTGCCTGAAAGCCGGCGCCCACGCCATCGGCCCAAACGGCAAGCCGTTTACCGAAGCGAACATTGGCTCGGCGATGGCCATGCGCGATTTGATGTCGCACCTACGCGACACCGGCGAGGTCAGCGGCCACAATCCAGGTTTCACCCGGCAAGACCGCTCGCGATTTCTGGGCGCCCTGGAAGATGCGGCGCAGGCCGCTCGAAGGCAACGTTGAGCAGACCACTGCCGGCGTCTAACGCTCCCGCTTGGTCCCCTTGTGCCATGCGGTCAGCCCGGCGATGACGCCGCGCAGGGTGCGGACTTCCTGCTCGGTCAATCCGGCGCGCTGGAAGAGGTTGCGCAAGCTGCGCACCATCGAAGGGCGTTTCTCGACCGGCAGCAGAAAACCGCAATCGTCAAGTTCGCTTTCGAGATGATCGAACAAACCCGCCATTTCCGCGCGATTCGCCCGTCGCGTATTGGGCAGCGGGGTCTCGATTGCGATTGCTGCCTCGCCGACCCCGGACAGGAGCCACTCGTAGGCCACCAGTAACACCGCTTGGCCGAGGTTGAGCGAGGCGAAGGCGGGGTTGAGCGGCGCCTCGATGATCGCCTCGGCGAAGCTGATATCGTCGTTGTGCAGACCTGTCCGCTCGGGGCCGAAGAGGATGCCGATACGGTTTTCCGCGACAACTTGCTGGCGTATCGAAGCGGCGGCGGCACGCGGGGTCAGGACCGTTTTGGTCATGTCGCGCCGCCGCGCCGTCGCCGCGTAGACGATCCCCAGATCGGCGGTCGCCTCGGCCGTGGTCTCGAACACAGCAGCCGCTTCGATCACCGAAACCGCGCCCGTCGCCGCCTTGATTGCGTATTCGCTCGGCCACCCGTTCTTGGGCCGCACCAACCTCAGCTCGCCGAGCCCACAATTCAGCATCGCCCGCGCCGCTGCGCCGATATTCTCACCCAACTGGGGATGAACGAGGATGATAGCGGGACCAGGATCGAGCCCTTCGAGTGACTTGGGTTTTCTGGGCCTGACCGTCTTGGCCATACTACGAATCTCAGGCCGGCGCGGTGGCGCCGTCGCGGTGCAGCTTGTAGATGATGCTGTCGTTGAGCGCCTCATAGGAGGCTTCGATGATGTTGGGGGAGATGCCGACGGTAGCCCATCGGCCGCCCTCGCCATCGGCCGATTCGATCATCACCCTGGTGACCGCTGCCGTGCCCGCTTCGGGCGTCAGGATGCGGACCTTGTAATCGACCAGCCTTAGATCCTCCAATTGCTCGTAGGCCGGCAGCAATGCCCGCCGCATAGCATGATCGAGAGCGTCGACTGGACCATTTCCTTCCGCAACCTCCATGAAGGCGCGGTTGCCGACGGTGAGCTTGATGACCGCCTGGCTAACCGTGACCAGCTCCCCCTTGGCGTTGAAGCGCCGTTCGACCTCTACCCGGTAGCTGTCGGTGCGGAAGAAGTCGGGAACCCCGCCCAGGACCCGGCGCGCCAGCATCTCGAAACTGGCGTCGGCGCCGTCGTAGCTATAGCCGCTGTGCTCCCGCGCCTTGAGCTCCCTGATCAGTCTGCCGATGTTGCGGTCGTCTGCGTCAATTTCAAGGCCGATCTCGCGGAATCGGGCCAGAATATTGGCCCGCCCAGCCTGGTTGGAGACGACGATGTGACGGACATTGCCGACGATGCCCGGATCGATATGCTCGTAGGAGCGCGGATCCTTCTCGACCGCCGAGGCGTGCAGGCCACCCTTGTGGGCGAAAGCCGATTCACCGACATAGGCGGCGCTGCGCGTCGGCGCCCGGTTCAGCCGGTCATCGATCAGCCGCGAAGAGCGGGTGAGACTACGCAGCCCTTCTTGCGTCATGCCGGTCTCGAAGCCCATTTTCAGCATCAGCGTCGGCGCGATCGATATCAGATTGGCATTACCGCAGCGCTCGCCGAGACCATTCAGCGTTCCCTGGACCTGGCGGGCGCCGGCACGAACCGCGGCCAGGCTGTTGGCCACCGCATTCTCGGTATCATTGTGGCAGTGAATGCCGAGATGTGTTCCCGGCACTAGATCGCTCACCCTTGTGACGATTTCGCTGATTTCATGCGGCAAGGTCCCGCCATTGGTGTCGCACAGGACGATCCAGCGCGCGCCGTTGCGGTAGGCCGCATCGAGGCAGGCGAGCGCATAGTCCGGGTCGGCCTTATAGCCATCGAAGAAGTGCTCGGCGTCGAACATGACCTCCTCCACGCGAGTTGCCGCATGGGCGAAGCTGTCGGCGATCATCTTGAGGTTTTCCTCGCGGGTGATGCCGAGCCCGACCTCGACGTGGAAATCCCAGGCCTTGCCGACCATGCAAACGACGTTGGCGCCCGCCGACAACAGTGCCGCCAGTCCTGGATCGTTGGCCGCGCTGCGCCCCTGGCGCCTGGTCATGCCGAAGGCGGTGAGACGGGCCTTTTTCAGTTTCGGTGGATCAGCGAAAAAGGCATCGTCAGTGGGGTTTGCGCCGGGCCAGCCGCCCTCGACATAGTCGATCCCGAGACGGTCAATCTCGCCAGCTATCGCCGCCTTGTCGGGCGCGGAGAAATCAACGCCTTGGGTCTGCGCGCCATCGCGAAGTGTCGAATCGTAGAGATAAACCCGCTCTTTGTCGCCCCTGGACCGACTCAACTGCCTACTCCCGCTCGCGTATGTTCCACTGACACGGCCACGAAATCACACCGGACAGCGCCAATTTGCAACCTTTTTCGCACCCCCGGCGCTTTGTAGAGCCTGCTTCGTCTTCAGACGCAAGTGTCCAACGAGGTGCGCCACCTTAATCGGCGAGATCGTGGTACGAAAGCGAGGGATCGCGATTTCAACGCTAACTAATCTTTGATCAAACACAAATTTAGGGTCATTCATTGACCATGAAAAATAAAATTAACAATTTTCGTTAATAATGAATAGTATTTATCAATAATTTTAGAATAACTGTATTCAATTATTCTTGACAATTATTATATTTTATTGTACATATTTGTACTCAAATCACAGTTTCATTCTTCTTCTCTGCGTCATGGGAGAAATATCAATGATCAGGTTGCTCGAAAACTTATATCAGGATGAAACCGGTGTGACGGCGATTGAGTACGGCCTCATCGCAGCATTGATATCCGTTGCCGCGATCTCTGGCTTCCAGGCGATGGGCGCGTCGTTCTCCTCGATGTTCGAGACGGTCGCAAGTGAAATAGAGATGGTGTCAAGCGGGAACAATTAGAGCGCGATCCCACCCGCGGTTACCGCGCGGACTACAATCAGATCAATCTCTTGAATGCGTTGGTGATCGGGTAGCGGCGCTCGCGACCGAAAGATTTGCGGGTCAGCTTAACCCCCGGTGGCGCGTGCCGGCGCTTGTACTCGGCGATATCGAGCATCGACCAGATTTTCTGCACCGTCGCTTCGTTATGCCCGCGGGCGACGATCTCGCCGACACCTGCCTCCTCCTCGATCAGGAACCGCAAGATATCGTCGAGCTCGGCGTAAGGCGGCAACGTATCTTCGTCCTTCTGGTCGGGTCTCAGTTCAGCCGACGGGGGCTTGGTGATGATGCGTTCGGGGATGACCCGCCCGGCCGGCCCACGCGCTGTATCCGGTTTCGTCTGGTTGCGCCATTTCGACAATGCGAAGACATCGGTCTTGTAAACGTCCTTGAGCACCGAGTAGCCGCCACACATATCGCCATAGAGCGTCGCGTAGCCGACCGACATTTCCGACTTGTTGCCGGTCGAGAGCACCATGTAGCCGAACTTGTTGGAGATCGCCATAAGGGTGATGCCGCGGGTGCGCGCCTGGATATTTTCCTCGGTCGGGTCCGCCTTTCGCCCAACGAAGAGCGGCCGCAGCAGCCCTTCGAAAGCCGCCATCGCCGGTTCGATCGCCACCGTATCGAGACGGGCGCCGAGGAGCTTGGCGGCCTCGGCCGCGTCCTCGAGGCTGTCGGCTGAGGTATAGGGTGAGGGCATCATC
>JAPULJ010000073.1 GCA_027295145.1 Alphaproteobacteria bacterium
CCTTAACCTTGCCGCCGTGGTAGCCGATCTCGCTCACCGTCTTGCCCCAGCGATAACCCCGACGGTCTCCATGGCGGCGGTGCCGGGCGCCGCACACCGCCGTGGCATCTTCCTCCATCATCTCCTGCGAGGCCTCGACCCCGGCAAGCAGACAGAACCGGTCGACGCTCAGTCGAACCTCCTCCATCGCATCCCCCAGCGTCGGCACAGGAAACGAGGCGGCAAGGGCTTTCGGGCTGGTCGAACTACGGATATCGTGTCGCATGGTGTCGTTCTCCTTCTTGGATTTGCAACACCCGGAGCCTAGCGGCTCCGGGAGAGCGACACCTACCTCAACTTTTCAACATCGAGCGGGACATTCCCCCCTAAAAAAGGAGTTTGATTCATGCGTTATGATCTAACGGATTTTGAATGGTCTGTGATCCACCCGCTTCTGCCGAACATGTCTCGCGGGGTGAAGCGGGTTGATGACCGTCGGGTTAGGGCTGGATTCGCGGTAGGATGCGCTCTTATACTCTATCCTGCCACCGGGTGGCTGAAGGCGGTAGAGAGTAGGCAATCAAGGCGTTAAATTTCGATTGATGGCAGTTGGTGGGCAGTTAACGATGAGAAATGGTCAGTTAGCAAGGAGATGATAGGAAAACGAGCGCTTATCGTCGTTACCAAGATGGATCAGGGTGGCGCCATGCTGATGGCCCTTCAGGTGGCGAGAGGCTTGAGAGAGCGGGGGCATGCCGTAGAGACATGGTTCCTCTATAAGGAAAATCCGGCCTACGAAGACGAGCGGCACGTCAAGGTTATTCTCCCCCGAAAGGCGAGGAACATTCTCGATTACGTCCGTATTTTCTTCCGCTTGGTAAAAAAAATGCGGGAGTTCGAGCCGGACGCCGTTCTCGGCATCCTGCCGCTCGGTAGCGTTTTTGGAACGCTGGCGGGCATATTCGTCGGGTGCCGGTCGCGCGTGGCGTCGCAACGAAACCCGTCACGGGAACAAAGGCCCACCATGCGCTGGCTCGACATGATCCTGGGCACAACCAAAGTGTACTCAGGAAACGTGGTGGTTTCCGGAGCGGTACGTGATACGTATCAGCATTATCCGCGCCCGTATCGGCGAAAGATGACCGTTGTCTGGAACGGTGTGGCATCGCTCGATCAAGGACCGCCGAAAGCTCAGGCGCGCCGCCGTCTCGGCCTGCCGTTGGATGAGTGCATCCTGGGTAACGTCGGGCGGTTGGTTGTGCAAAAGAACCAGGATTTTCTCTTCGAGGTCCTGCTCAATTTTCCGGAGACGCATTTGGCGCTCGCCGGGGACGGGGGGTTGAGAGCGGAGTACGAACAACGCATAAAATCATTGGCGCTGCAGCCGCGGGTTCGGCTTCTTGGATGGGTACCGGTGAGCGACATCCCAACGTTTCTCAGCGCTATCGATATCTTTGTTTTTCCGTCACGATACGAAGGGCTTCCCAACGCCGTACTGGAAGCCTTGAGCACCGGGCTTCCCGTTGTCGCGAGCGATATTCCGCCGGTGCGTGAGATCTTATTTCCGGAAGGGGCCGAACCGGCGGGCCTGGTCGCTGGGCTGGACGATACGGAATCCTGGATTGTGGCGCTGCGCCGGCTGATCGAGAGCCCGGCCGAAAGGGAGAAGCTTTCGCATGCTGCACGCCGCAGGGCTCGCGACTTCAGCGTAAGCAAAATGGTGGACGGCTACGAAGAAGTTCTCCTCTCTCCTCTCGAAAATGCGGGCTAGGTTGCGGGCGAAAAAGGGCCAATTCGGCCGTCGCACGTTGAGCGGGCTCAGGGGCGCTCGGGGAGGGTTGTTTTTCGCCCACGTGGCGCGCATTCCCTGGCGACCTCCGGGACACGGAGTTGTATCCGAACTACGTTGATGGGAAGGTGTTTACCGGAATTACGGTGAAAGAGGACAGCCATCGTTTTGACTCCGAAGATCGCGATCTTTCTGCAGAATCTTGCCGGCGGCGGTGCGGAGCGCATGATGCTCAACCTCACGAACGGCATAGCGGAACGCGGGATCAATGTCACTCTGGTGCTCAGCCGTGCTGAGGGGGCGTATCTGGCGGATGTGGCCCAGGGGGTGCGTGTAGTGGATCTCGGGGCGCGCCGCACGCTGTATTCGGTGCCCTTTCTGGCTCGGTATTTGAGGCGCGAGAGGCCCACGGCCCTTCTTTCGGCGCTTGTTCACGTCAACGTGGCGGCGATACTGGCGGCGCGGCTCGCGCGCACGAAGGCCCGGATAGTGATCAGCGAACGCAACACCATCAGCCGGAACGCTGGATCGGCCGCTTCCACCTTCGTCCGGCTGGCCCACCGTTCGGTGCCGTGGCTGTACCCGTTGGCGGACGGGATCGTGGCCGTTTCCCAAGGCGTGGCGAAGGACCTGGCTCGCTTCGGTCGCCTGCCCCTGGACCGGATCGTGGCGATCAACAACCCGGTCGTGATCGGCTCACTGGAGCGCCAGGCATCCGAGCCGGTAGACCATCCGTGGTTTGCCGCCGGCGCCCCCCCGGTCATCCTCGGTGTCGGTCGTTTAACAGCTGTGAAGGACTTCGCCACCCTGTTACGGGTATTCGCCAAGGTACGGCGCGAACGAACGGCAAAGTTGATGATCCTCGGCGAGGGGCCCGAGCGGAGAGCCTTGGAAGCGTTGGCGCAGGAGCTTGACCTAACACAGGATGTCGAGATGCCGGGGTTCGTCGACAACCCCTACGCAGTCATGGCGCGGGCCGCTGTGCTTGTTCTGTCCTCGCGGTGGGAGGGAAGCCCGAACGTACTGGTCGAAGCCATGGCGTGTGGTACACAGGTGGTGGCGACGGACTGCCCCGGCGGCCCGGCGGAGATCCTGGTAAATGGCCGTTTCGGCAGGCTCGTCCCGGTGGGGGATTCACGGCGGTTTGCGGAGGCGATCAAAGGGGCTCTGGACGATCCCGTGTCCGCGGAACAGTTGCGCAAAAGGGCCGGTGACTTCGCGGTGGAGCGTTCGGTCAGCCGCTATCTCAATATACTTCTTGGAGAAACGGCAAATTGACTCAGCACGCGCACGCCAGCAACAGAACGGGTGAATACCTCTTCGTCATGCCCGCGCTCCTCCTGATGATCGGCGTCTTCAAGCCCCTTTTCGGTGACGTCAATGCGCTGTCGGTCATGAGCGCCGGCTATTTCGGCAACTGGCAGTTCCAGGTCGCAAGCGGGGTCGTTTATGCCGTGGCTCTCGCCGTGTTTTTTTTCAGACCTGCTGCGTTCACCCAACTGTGGGCACAGAATAAGTGGCTTTTAGTATTCTCTCTCTTCATTCTGATCTCACCCCTGTGGTCGGACAGCCCGTGGGTCGCCTTTCGCCGTGCGCTCGCCCTCACGGGGACGACGGTTTTCGCCTTTTACCTGGTTCTCCGTTTCCGGCCGGAGGAGCTGTTGGCGCTGTTGACATGGGCCTTTCTTTTGGCCGGGCTGGCGAGCCTGCTCACCGTGATCGCCGTTCCCGAGATCGGCATCAGCCCAATCGCGGACGCCTGGAGGGGCGTGCTGGGCCACAAAAACGATACCGGCCGAATCATGGTGCTGGGAGCGATCGTTTGCGGCGTGGCGACGGCGGCCCGGCTGGTGCCCACGCCGGTCGGGTGGACGGCATTCACGCTGTGCGCGCTGTTCGTCGTCATGTCCCAGTCCCGCGCCGCCTGGGTGTCGGCAGCCTTCCTGATCGTGCTCATGCCTTTTCTCTGGTCGCTCCGCCGCTCGCCGGTGTCGTTGGCGTTTCGGATGATGGTTGTCGCGATCGTCGTATGTGGGGGGTTTGCGGTATTTATGACCCACTACACCGATGCAACGCTCGTGCTCATCGGACGTGATGACACGCTCACCGGCCGGACTAACATCTGGGCGGAAGTTATCACTGCTGGGGTGGAGCGTCCCTGGCTCGGCGCCGGTTATCGCACCTTTTTCATGGGCGCGTCCGCCGATAGCATCGATCGCATTGCCTGGCTCGGTTATTTCACCCACGCCCACAACAGCTACTTGGATTTGTGGCTTGATCTGGGTTTCGTTGGCGCCGCGATACTCACGCCGGTTATCGCCACCGCCCTCTACCGGTCCATGAGGCGCCTGACCGTTTCCCGCGACGCAGTGGGGCTGTTGTTCCCGCTTTTCCTGGTTTACATGCTGGTCTTTGGCCTGGTGACACGGGTCTTTCCCGAGCACGGTACGATCACATGGGTGCTGTTCGTGGCAACGCTTTTATACCTGAGCCCGGTGGGCAGGACACGGGCGTCGCCGTCGCCGCAAGAATGGATAACCCCGCGGCAGCCCCGCTCCACCAGGAATGCGTAGCGCCATTGTCCGCGCAAGAAGTGCTCGCGGCACGCATCGGTAAGGCTGGCGTTTTTCAATGCTCCTTGAATCGTGAAACCGTTATGCCGACGATATGAAACGCTTCGCGCGTCTCATAAGCTCTCTTGCAACTCTGGTCCAAGTCGTCGGCAGGACATACAGGAGAAATAGCAACAGGAACTTATCAATATCCAAGCCAATGTGAAATCCGGAGAATACCTCTTTACGAATTTTTCCGTACCGTGAGGCTTCTTTGACATAGTTATATGCTTCAAGGTTATAAAGCTTCTTAAGCAATCGCGATGTCTTTTTATTGTTCACATCCTGCAGTAGCCGCTGCACCGTATCATAAATGCAGTGGCGGCTCGTGATAGGCACCATTTTCGTTATCATGTTGACAGAGTCAGCGTAATAAGTTGCACCAACAATCGGCGAATAGGCGGCCTTCGTGACACTCATGACCCGCAGCCATGTGTCCTTGTCTCCACCGCGCAAGCATCGTCTTGGAAATCCACCGACACCTGTTATGACGTTTCGCTTAATCGCGACACAGGATGAGTGGAGTGGAGAGCGTTTTGACTCAATCCAGGCGGATAGGAAAGCATTAAAATCCATGAGTTGCTGCCCCTCGGATTGATGGGATTCTGAGTAATGCCCCTGATGAATGTTTTGTTGGCCATAGAAAATTCGGTATCCGGCAAACAGGCAGCCAGCGGAACCGCCAAACATCTTTCTCATAGATTCGAACTCAGATAGCAAACCGGGAACCCACTCATCGTCCGCGTCCAGGAACGCGATCCAGTCCGCTTTAGCCTCTTTTATGCCGAGATTTCTGGCCGGTGACGGGCCCGGTCCGGGGGAAGGGCGGTGGAAAACACTGATCCTGGGATCATCAAACTTGGCCACTTCCTCCATGCTGGTATCGGTGGAAGCATCATTGACAATGATAAGCTCGAAGTCCGGAAATGTTTGATCCAATACCGAGTGTATCGCCCTGGCGATGTGAGGGCCCTTGTTGTAGAGCGGCACGACCACCGAATAGGCCGGTTTGGCGGATGCGTTTCCTTCTGTCGGTTCCATCGCGATTAACCGTGGTGCTGGGTATTGGGGTTAGGAACAGGTCGTTATCACCGATATCTCAGCGGGCCAACTCTGACCGGATCCGTTCATAACAAGAATTTCATCTGTCTGGCAGCTCTGGTGCCGTTTGCAGAGACCGCAACATATCCACAAGCTCCGATGGCAAACGGCGGTCGGCCACCCACAGCGCGCCGCCATATGCCAAGGCGCCGAGCAGGATCGAACCAATGAGGAAGGGCGCAGCCGGCACCATCCCCGCAAGGGCAATACGAGACCCCAGCAGGCAAGCCACCATGAAGATCGAGGCCAGGAGCGGGCCGTGAATGCTGGTTATGTAACCCCTAGCCGTAACCGGAATCAGTCTGCGGACAAACCTCAACTGAAACGGAAATATAAGATAGGCCGAGAGAGAGTATGCCAGCGCCACCGCCGCCGGTCCCCATCGCACGGCGACGAGAATGCCGGCGAGGGCGAAAGCCGTACGGGCGACCTGTACTTGCAGGACCCATTGCGGCCGGCCCTTGGCAACGATCAGACATGCGTTGGCGCTCAGGAGAGACTCGATAATTCCGCCCAGCGCGAGCGCCTGGATGACCGGGACGGCGCTGTTCCATTTTTCCCCGAACAAAACCTCCACCGCTTCCGGCGCGATCATCGCGAGACCCGCGTAGGCGGGAAAGGACAAAACGGTGGAAAGACGGCTGACCGAATAGAACGCCTTCAAAAGCCGTTCCGGCTGATCCTGGATTTCCGAGAATGCCGGGAAC
>JAPULJ010000730.1 GCA_027295145.1 Alphaproteobacteria bacterium
GATCGATTCGATCATCGCCGACTCTTCGCCACAGATGTAGGCGCCGGCGCCGCGGCGCAGATGGAGCTTGGTGTGGCGGGCCAGCCCGGCTGCTTCAACGGCCGCGATCTCAGCCAGCAGGATCGCGCGTGCCGCCGGATACTCGTCGCGCAGATAGATGTAGACCGCGTCCGCCTCCACCGCCCAGGCGGCGATCAGGGTGCCCTCGAGGAACTGCTGCGGCCGTTGCTCCATGAAAAAGCGGTCCTTGAAGGTCCCGGGTTCGCCTTCGTCGGCGTTGACCGCCAGGTAGCGGGGCTTTGCTTCGGCGCGCACGAAACTCCACTTGCGCCCGGTCGGAAAGCCGGCGCCGCCCAGACCGCGCAGGCCCGAATCGCTCAGGGTGTCGATCGCCTGTTCGACCGTGATCCGGCCCTCGAGGCAGTCGGCGAGCGCCCCATAGCCGCCCTCGGCGCGGTAGGTGGTCAGGTTTTGGTAGTCGGGTATTTCGGGATGCAGATCGCCTTGGGCCGCGGCGGTCAGGCCCGCGGCGGTGGCGTGCTCGACGTGGCGGTGGCCGACCTCGGCGACCGGCGCCCGGTCGCAGCGGCCCATGCAGGGCGCCCGCAGCACGCGCACGCCGCCCCCAAGCTTGTCCGGCAACTCAGCGAGCAGCGCCTCGGCGCCGGCCATGGCGCAACTCAAGCTATCGCAGACCCGGATCGTGATCTCGGCCGGCTCCGGCTCGCCGTCGAGCACGATATCGAAATGGGCGTAGAACGAGGCGACCTCGTAAACCTCGGCCATGGGCAGCGCCATCTCGTTGGCGAGCGCCTGCAGGTGCGCGGCGGAGAGCCGGCGGTAACGGTCCTGGATCAGATGCAGATGTTCGATCAGCAGGTCGCGATCGCGCGGGCGTCCGGCCAACAGCGCCGAGATTTCTTCGCGCGCGGCCGGTTCCAGCTGCCGCCCCTTGGAGAAGGCCGGCGCCTTGCGGCGTCCCGAGCCCGGGTGAATTTTGCGTCTTGGCGAGGTCCCCGCCGCGCCGTTTCCGTCAGCCATGTGTCCAGCCGTTCCGTTCCTGTTGTCCGGTTAGCCCTGCCGTGCTCCGATTTCTCTGTAACCCAAAGAATGATATGGTTTTTTTTGGGCTCAGCCCAGGCATCTCGCCCCTGTCATACCCTCAAATGGCGTCCGCGTCGATGACTTCCAGCTTCACGTTCTCGCCATTTATCGAGAGCTTACCCGCATGTTCGAAATTGACCGTGATGCGGGTCCCGACCACCGACTGAACCTGGCCAAGGCCCCAGTCGGGCCGGGCCGGATTGCGCACGAAACTGCCGGGGACCAAATAATCTGTCATCGAATGATTCTTGGGCCGCGGTCTGGAGGGGTGGCTATTCGCCGAGTCATGATGTAACGGCCTTGCTAACAAGATGATGCGATAGTGTATAAGAGGCGCCGGCGGCTTCGAAAGCCTCAAACCGACAATTTGGCGAGCCGGAATTGACTCCGGCGCCAGTTTGCGAGCCGAGGGATAAGGAACGGAATATTATGCCATTTATGATCGACATGCGGGTGGCTGAATTGCTCGCCTCGCGCCTGTGCCACGATCTCGTTGGCCCGATCGGCGCCGTCAACAACGGCATGGAGCTGCTGGAGGACGAAGACCTGGGTATGTCGGAAGACGCGATCCAGCTCTCCGCCAAAAGCGCCCGCCAGGCCGCCAACATCCTGCAATACTACCGCTTGGCCTACGGCATGGCCGGCGGGCGCATCGGCGACGACCTGGGCGGTCTGCGCGATCTCGCGACCGGCTTTCTGGAATCGAGCAAGACGACGTTGGACTGGACCATGGCCGCGCAGCCGGCCGGGGACTTGCCCGAAGGGCTGGGCAAACTACTGCTCAACGTGATTCTGCTGGGCGAGGAGTGCCTGCCGCGCGGCGGCACCCTCAGCGTGAGCTTGACCGAAGGGCCGGACGGCCTGGAGGTTGCCGTGACCGCGCAGGGGACCGGAGCCCGGCTGCGCGAGGAGAGTCAGCTCGTGCTGGTCGACGACGCAATCATCGAGGAGTTGACGCCGCGCAACGTCCACGGTTATTTCACCCGCCTGCTAGCCCAGCGCATGGGCTCGGAACTGACAATCGACACTTCCGGCACCGACAGTCTACGGCTCTCGGTAACGCTGGGCGGTTGAACCGGATTCCGCGCAGCCCGATCTGCAACCGCGCGGGCAACAGATTCCACATCCTGCCGCTGCTCACACCCTGAGCGGCCCGCGCGCTCGGCGGGCCGCCACGCGCTGGCGGAGTCGGTAAGGGTGCCGGCAGGATTTGGTAATTGCGCCGCTCCGGTCGCGGCGCTGTCCCGCTCCTTGGCCATTCCGGATTGTAACTCATTGCCGCCCTTGATTATCGGCCGTGGTTCGGGGCTGTGAACCTTCGATGTTAATTATCGCCCTTTAGAGTGAGGCGAGCAATATTCACCCCGTTAAGTTTTTGTTTTCTTTTCGAGAATTATTCAAAAGAAGCATCAGAAATTGGACCGAGTAAGGAGTTATTAAACTATATTTGCCACTGTCTGTGACGAGCTACCGAGGTTGGTTAATGGCGCTGGACAACGCATTTCAGGCCGTAACAGACGTGCATTCATTCATGGGGTTGTAGTCATGGACGACTTGTTAAGCGAATTCTTGACCGAGACAAATGAAGGTCTCGCTGTGCTCGACATTGAGCTGGTCAAGCTTGAACAGAATCCGAATGATGAGGATCTTTTAAGCAATATTTTCCGTTACATGCATACGATCAAGGGGACTTGCGGTTTCCTGGGTCTGCCGCGTCTTGAGTCGGTCGCGCATGCTGGCGAAAACGTTCTTGGCAAGATTCGGGAAGGCGACTTGGTCGTCAACCCGGATTCCGTGTCGCTGATATTGGAATGTCTGGATTGCATCCGTTCGATTTTGATGGTGCTCGAGGAAACCGAATCCGAGCCTGAGGGCGACGACTCCGATCTGATCGATCGCTTGAACTTCCTCGCCGACAATGGCGAGATAGCCACAGCGCAAGCCGAAGCCGCGCCGGCGGTGGTCGAGGAAACGGTCGAAGCGGAGAACATCGAAGCGGAGGTACCGGCCGAGGAGGTCGTTGCCGAGGAGGCTTCGAATGCTGCCGAGGCAGCGCCGGTGGATGTGCCCGCCGGAGCGCCAAGCGCGGTCGCACAACCTGCCAAGAAGTCCGGTGGAGAAGCCATAACGAAAGAATCCGCGGTCGCTCACCAATCGATTCGAGTCAACGTCGATCTGCTAGAGAATCTGATGACCATGGTCTCGGAGATGGTGCTGACCCGCAACCAGCTGCTGCAGATCTTGCGCGGCCAGAAGGACAGCGCGTTCACCGCGCCATTGCAGCGGCTCAACCAGGTCGTCTCCGAGTTGCAGGAAGGCGTCATGATGACGCGTATGCAGCCGATCGGGAATGCCTGGGCCAAGCTGCCGCGTATCGTGCGCGACCTGTCGGTCGAACTCGACAAGAAAATGGATCTGGTGATGAAGGGCGCGGAGACCGAGCTCGACCGCCAGGTATTGGACCTGATCAAGGATCCGCTGACCCATATGGTCCGGAACTCCGCCGATCACGGCCTAGAGAGAAACCAAGACCGGATTGCGGCCGGTAAACCCGAAGTCGGCAAGATCTCGCTCAATGCCTTCCATGAAGGCGGCCATATCATCATCGAGATCTCCGACGACGGTGCCGGCCTGCCGATTCAGATCATCAAGAATAAGGCGATCGCTTGTGGCTTGACCACCGAGGCCGAAGCCGAGACTCTTACCGAGCAACAAATCCAGAAATTCGTGTTCAAAGCGGGTTTCTCGACGGCAGCGGAGGTCACGTCAGTGTCCGGCCGCGGCGTCGGAATGGACGTGGTGCGTACCAACATCGAGAAAATCGGCGGCACTATCGAGCTCAACTCGGTCGAGGGCCGGGGCACCACATTCACCATCAAGATACCGCTTACCCTCGCCATCGTCTCGGCGCTGATCGTCGAATGCGGCGGGGAGCGTTTTGCGATCCCGCAGATCAGCGTGCTTGAGCTGGTGCGCGCCTCTGCGAACTCCGAAAACGCCGTCGAGCGGATCAACGGCACACCGGTATTGAGACTTCGCAACCGCCTGTTGCCGCTGGTCAATCTGCGTGAGTTGATGAAACTCAATCCCGAAGCAGCGGTCGAAGAAAAGACCGACGACGAGCAGACGGATTCGAATGTGGTTTCGCTGGACAAAAAACAGAACCGGAGTGACGATCACTTTATCGTCGTCAGCCAGGTCGGCAGCTATACGTTCGGTATCATCGTCGATCGCGTCTTCGATACCGAGGAAATCGTGGTCAAGCCGGTCGCGCGAATCCTGCGCGATATTAAACTGTTCTCCGGCAACACCATCTTGGGCGACGGCAGCGTGGTCATGATCCTCGATCCCAACGGCATCGCCGAGGCGACAGGCGAAGTCGAGTTGGCCGAGGATGGAACCGACGCGGCATCCGATCAACAAACCGGGCGCGGCGACGAGGTCGTTTCCATGCTGGTGTTCCGCTCGGTCGAGAAGGCGCCCAAGGCGGTGCCGCTATCTCTGGTTGCACGCCTCGAAGAGGTCAATCTTGAGAAGGTCGAATTCTCCAACGGGCAGTACGTTGTGCAATACCGCGGCCAGCTCATGCCGTTAGTGCTCATGGCGGGTGCGGACAAGTTAGGCTCCGAAGGCCGCCAGCCGGTTATCGTATTCTCCGATCGGGACCGTTCAATGGGCTTGGTTGTCGATGAGATCGTCGATATCGTCGAGGACCGCGTGAATATCGAGCTGACCACAAATCGGGAGGGTTACGTCGGTAGCGCGGTGATCGCCGATAAGGCCACTGACATCATGGATGTCAGCTACTATCTGACACTGGCTTTCCCGGACTGGTTCGGCAAGGAGGCCGCCGATGCCTCTGGCGACTCTTCGGGCACTCGATTGCTGTTGGTCGACGATAGCCCGTTTTTCCGCAACCTTTTGCAGCCGCTGCTTTCGGTAGCGGGTTATGACGTGACCTGTGTCGAAAGTGCGACCGCGGCGCTCGAATTGTGCGAGGAAGGTAAGATCTTCGACTTGATCGTTTCCGACATCGAGATGCCCGGGATGAGCGGCTTCGAGTTCGCCGAGGCGGTCAAGAACGATGGCCGTTGGAGCGATACACCGATGGTCGCGTTATCGTCCTTCGCTACGCCAAAGGATATCGCCCGCGGTCGAGAGGTGGGCTTCAAGGACTACGTATCGAAAAACGATCGCAGCTCCTTGGTGGATACCCTTCGTGAAACCCTAGCCGATCTTCGAGGTGCGGCATGAGCAATCCAAACGAGTCAAACAACTCCCGAAACTCCGACGCGGAGTCCGGAAATTCCCAGGAGTTCGTCACATTCACCATTGCGGGACAGCTCTTCGGGATTCCAGTCCTGCAAGTACAGGATGTGCTGAGTTCCTATCATATCACGCCCATTCCCCTGGCGCCGCCGGAGATCACTGGGTCGCTCAATCTGCGCGGCCGGGTCATCACCGCCATCGACGTGCGGATTCGCCTCGGTCTGCCCCGGCGGTCGGCCGATGCCGATAGCATGAGTATCGTGGCGGAATCCGAAGGTGAGCTTTACAGCTTGATGGTCGACGCAGTGGGTGAAGTGTTGGCACTTTCCCCCAGCGCTTTCGAGCGCAATCTGCCGACCCTCGACGCCAAATTCCGTGCGTTTTCCGAAGGCATATATCGTCTGGACGGACAACTTCTGGTCGTTCTAGATGTTAATCGCCTGCTCGACTACGACCGCTCGGATGCGGCTTGATGCCACTACTGAGACAATTGTATTTGTGTAAGATTTGGCCGTTGGGCCGTCAGTGAGAATCGCTCCGGAGTTGGACAATGAAGACCTGTCTTATCGTTGATGACTCGAAGGTTGTGCGCATGGTCGCCCGCAAGATTCTCGAAGGCCTGAACTTCGAGATCGTCGAAGCGGAGGATGGCCAGCAGGCCATCGACGCTTGCTTGACGGAGATGCCGGCCGCCGTCCTGCTCGATTGGAACATGCCGGTCAAGAATGGCCTCGAATTTCTCCAGGAGCTGCGTGCTCTGGAGAACGTAGAACAACCTGTCGTCGTCTTCTGCACCACAGAAAACGACATGACCCACATCCAAAAGGCCATTCAAGCGGGGGCCAACGAGTACATCATGAAACCATTCGATAGCGAGATCATCGAGTCGAAGTTTACCCAAGTCGGCCTTCTTTAAGGCCGGCGCCAGAAAAGACGAAGCGAAAACAACAAATATGAGCAGGGTGATGACGGATCCGTATCGAGCCATGGTTGTCGATGACTCCGCGGTGATCCGTGGGCTGCTTGCAAGGTTCCTGGAGGCAGATCCGGACATTTCGGTTGTCGCCTCGGTCTCCAATGGTCAAATGGCTCTCGACCGGCTGAACCGGACCGACGTCGAGGTGGTCGTGCTCGATATCGAGATGCCGATCATGGACGGCATGACCGCTTTACCGCTGATTTTGAAAAAGAGTCCGGGAATTCAAGTCATCATGGCCTCGACGCTGACCCGCAAGAATGCGGAAGTCAGCCTGCGTGCCCTGTCTCTCGGAGCGGCGGATTACCTGCCGAAGCCAAGTTCCACCCGCGAGATTCATTCTACCGACACGTTCAAAGCCGAACTCACGGAGAAGGTCAAGGCACTCGCCGGAGCCAAGCGCAATGGCCGGGGCCACGCCGCCAAACCGGCGTCGGCAAGACTCCCGGCTAAGGAGCGGGCGGCGCCGATTAAGTTCGCTCGGCCGGTCGTTCAGAAACCGATATCATTGCGGCAGCAGATAGTCCGGCGGCCCAGTCTGATTGCCATCGGCAGCTCAACCGGTGGCCCGCAGGCGCTGTTTAAAGTATTGGGAAATTTAGGTGGTCTGGTATCACAGCCGATCCTGATCACTCAGCATATGCCTGCCACCTTCACGGCGCTTCTGGCCGAACATATCGCGAGGACGTCCAACATTCCGTGCACGGAGGCCAAGGACGGTGAAGCGATCCGGTCTGGCCATATCTATCTCGCGCCGGGCGACTATCATATGATCGCCGAGAGGGGCGCCAGTGGCAACATTTTGCGCCTGACTCAGGACGAACAGGAAAACTACTGCCGGCCCGCAGTCGATCCTATGTTGCGCAGCTTGGCCTCGCTCTATGGCCCGCGATTGTTGGTGATTATCCTGACTGGCATGGGTTCGGACGGTTTCAAGGGCGCGGATACAGTGGTGGCCCGTGGTGGGTCCGTTATCGCCCAAGATGAAGAAACCAGCGTCGTGTGGGGCATGCCGGGCGCGGTTGCGAACGCGGGAATTTGTTCGGTTGTCCTTCCGATAACAGAAATTGCGCCTTACGTGCGCGAGCTCGTTGCGAGGTCCGCGGCATGAATGTAACCGACTTCGAACTTATCGCCGAAATTCTGAAGGATCGCTCCGGCTTGTCGCTGAACAAGGAGAAAGCGTATCTCCTCGAAAGCCGGCTCAATCCGGTTGCGCGAAAGTGGAGCTTCTCCGGGTTCGACGAACTTGCCCAGGCAATTCGGACCAAGAGAGACGAGGCGCTTTTGGTCGATGTGACCGAGGCGATGACGACCAACGAGTCGTTTTTCTTTCGGGATCAGAAGCCCTTCGACCAATTCAGTAATATCGTCTTGCCGCATTTGCTCGAAGCGCGTGCCGCCAGGCGTTCGTTCCGGATCTGGAGCGCAGCTTGCTCGTCCGGGCAAGAACCTTACACCCTCGCCATGCTGCTCAAGGAGCAAGCCCAGAAGTTGGATGGCTGGAGGGTGGAAATCATCGCGACCGATCTGTCCAATGAAATTTTGGATAAAGCGAAGGAGGGGCTGTATTCGCAGTTCGAAGTCCAGCGCGGCCTGCCCATATCCCTTCTGGTAAAATACTTTACTCAAGTCGGTGACCGCTGGCAGATCGACGACAGCTTGCGCAGCATGGTCAAGTATCAGAAGTTCAACCTGCTGCATGATTTCTCGTCTCTGGGCAAGTTCGACGTGGTGTTCTGCCGCAACGTGCTGATCTATTTCGACACGCCGACCAAAACCAAGGTGCTGGATTCCATCTCGGAATTGCTGCCGCCCGACGGTTTTCTTTACCTCGGCGGTGCCGAGACGGTGCTGGGAACGAGCGATCAGTTTCAAATAATGCAAGGCCAGCGCGGTATCTATAGCCTGGCCACGGACAGGGGCGAGAAGGTGAAAGCGGTCGGCTGAAGCGGTTTCACCCCCCCGGGCCCAGGCGGCAGGTCGCCTGTTCAAACGTTCCGCCGCTGATTTCGCAAATAATTGGATAAAAGAAACCGGCGCGTCCTCCCTTGGGGGCGCGCCGGTTTCCTATGCTTGAGCTATGCGAAAGCGAATGCCGGGCTTCAGCGGCCTAACCGTTGGCCGCAATTTGTTGCTGCTCGCTCTCGGCGTTTTCGGTAGGCGCCGGGTCACGCAGCACGTAGCCGCGGCCCCACACCGTTTCGATATAGTTCTGGCCGCCCGTCGCCGCGGTCAGTTTCTTGCGCAGCTTGCAGACGAAGACGTCGATGATCTTCAGTTCCGGCTCGTCCATGCCGCCGTAGAGATGGTTCAGGAACATCTCCTTGGTCAGCGTGGTACCCTTGCGCAGCGAAAGCAGCTCCAGGATACCGTACTCTTTGCCGGTCAGATGCAACGGTTGCCCATCGATATCGACCGTGCGGGTATCGAGGTTGACGGTCAACTTGCCGGTTCTGATGAACGAGTCCGAGTGGCCCTTGGACCGGCGGACGATGGCTTGAATCCGGGCCACCAGTTCGCGCTTGTCGAACGGCTTGGTCAGATAATCGTCCGCGCCCACGCCCAGGCCCTTGATCTTGTCATCCAGGCCGTTGAGGCCGGAGAGGATGAGGATCGGGGTCTTGACCCGTGCTGCGCGCAACCGGCGCAAGACCTCGTAGCCATCCATGTCGGGCAGCATCAGATCGAGGACGATAATGTCGTAGTCGTATAGCTTACCGATTTCGAGCCCATCCTCGCCCATGTCTGTCACGTCGCAGACATAGCTTTCGGCGCGCATCATCATCTCGATGCCTTGGGCAGTTGCGGGATCGTCTTCAACTAGAAGCACTCTCATGGGTCATTTCCCGATGGGTTAGATGGAACGGATTTGACTGTCATTCTGTCGTTAACCATTTTGCGGAACTTTTATTAACAAATCCTTAGCGCCGCAAGACTGATTTTTCTTTATTTTACCGAAACTT
>JAPULJ010000731.1 GCA_027295145.1 Alphaproteobacteria bacterium
CAATCCCGAGACCATCCATGCCAGTTGCGAGGACTACCGCGCCGGTGCCGGCATCGATCTCGATCACGACGAGGCGGACATGCGATCCAAAATCGCTTGCCCTCTGCTTGTGTTGTGGGGTGGCAAGGGGTTCGTCGATCGTGCCTACGATGTGTTGGAGACATGGCGCGAGCGCGCCTCGGACGTGCGCGGCGAGGCGCTCGATTGCGGACATTTCCTTCCCGAGGAAAAACCCGAGGAAACGTACCGCGCGCTTGCGAACTTCTTCAGCAAAGCCTAGTGGACAAAATCCAACATATGCTAGCTTTTGGCCGAACTGCTGGTTTGCAACTGGCCCGTACAGGACAGGTGTCCGACGAATGAGCAAAGACCACAGCCATAATCACGAGCACGATCACGACCACACCGAACCGCCATCTGACCTCGCACTACGGGTCAAGGCGCTGGAGTCTCTGCTGGTTGAGAAGGGCCTTATCGATCCCGCCGCGCTCGACGTGCTGATCGACACTTACGAACACAAGATCGGCCCGCGCAATGGTGCGCGCGTCGTCGCCAAGGCCTGGTGCGATCCGGCCTACAAAAAGTGGCTGTATGAGGACGCCGGCGCGGCGATCGCCTCACTTGGCATCACGGGCCGTCAGGGCGAGCACATGGCAGTCATCGAGAACACGGCGCGCGTTCACAACCTCGTCGTCTGCACTTTGTGCTCGTGCTATCCGTGGTCGGTACTGGGCCTGCCGCCGGTCTGGTACAAAGCCGCTCCATACCGTTCGCGCGCGGTGAGCGATCCGCGCGGGGTGCTGGAAGAATTCGGAACCAACCTGCCCGGGAATACGGAGATACGCGTTTGGGATTCGACTTCCGAGATGCGCTATCTCGTCCTGCCGGTGCGCCCCGAAGGCACCGATGGCTGGAGCGAGGACGATTTGGCGGCGCTGGTGACGCGGAATTCGATGATCGGCGTCGAGCTGGCCAAATCGCCCAATGAAGTGCGTTCGTCATGAACGGCGCCCACGATCTCGGCGGCATGCACGGGTTCGGCCCGATCGACCCGGAGCCGGAAACCAAAGAGCCGATCTTCCACGCCGAATGGGAGCGCCGGGTCTTCGCGCTTAACCTGGCATCGGCCGCTCATGGCAAGTGGACCCTCGATACTTCCCGCCACGCCCGCGAGCGCCAGGAGCCGGCCGATTACCTGCGCAATAGCTACTACGAAAATTGGCTAGCCGGTCTGGAAACGCTTCTGGTGGAAACCGGACTGGTGAGCAAGGCCGAGCTCGCAACCGGCAAATCCGAAGGCGTCGCACCGCAGGAGGTTCGCGCGCGGACGATCAAGGCCGAGCGGGTTCCGGCAACCCTGGCAAAGGGCGCGCCGACGACAATGGATACGACCCTCGATGCTCAATATGGAGTCGGCGAGAGCGTTCGCGTTCGCAACATCAACACGACCGGCCACACCCGCGCGCCGCGCTACGCACGGGGCAAGCTGGGTACCATCCAGGTGGATCACGGCGTCCACATCTTCGCCGACAAGAACGCTCACGGGACCAAGGAGGGCCAGCACCTCTACAGCGTGCGTTTCGAAGCAGGAGAGTTGTGGGGAGAAACGGCCACAGGCAAGAGCGCTGTCTATATCGATCTGTGGGACGACCATCTGGATCCGGCTTCGTGACCCGCGCCGACCTCGATGCATTGCCGGCGCTGCCCCGCGACGACGAGGGCCCGGTCTTTGCCGAGCCCTGGGAAGCGCAAGCCTTCGCCATGACCCTGCGATTGCACGAGCAAGGCGCCTTCACCTGGCCCGAATGGACCGAGGCCCTCTCGGGCGAGATCAGGGCAGCGCGCGGTCGCGGCGATCCCGATCTCGGCAATACCTACTACCAGCACTGGCTCGCCGCCCTCGAAAAACTCACATTTGCTAAAGGGCTCGTCGCCAGAGCCGAGATCGAACAGCGCAAGCAAGACTGGTGCCGCGCCTACCTCAACACCCCGCACGGCCAGCCAATCGAATTGACGCCGGTGGGCAGGCGGGATTAGGTCATGGGTTCATCAATATGAACTAGATAATCGGCGGCCGGGCCACCTGGGTCGGGAGACCTGTATGCGCAAATCGTTCAAGGCGGGGGAGGTGCTGTTCGCCGAGGGCGATCCCAGCGATAGTGTGTTTCGAATTATCTCCGGAACGGTCGATGTGCTGCGCGACCTGGGCGGCAAATCGATCCTGCTTGGTAGCGTCGGCGAGGGCGAGTTCCTTGGTGAAATGGGGGCGATTGAGTTCCTGCCGAGAAACGCCACCGCCACCGCCTCCAACATGGTCGAGGTCATGGTGTTGGAACCGGCCGAATTTCTCGATCGTGTCAGCACCGACCCGGAAGCCGCGCGCGAACTAATCAGCCGGCTGAGCGCACGCCTGCGCGACGTCGATGATCGCCTTGTTTCGGCGATCAAAGGCGCACCCGCCAAAATAAATAAGAGCGTCGCGGCGGGCAAGTCTGGGCCGCTAACGCTCACGCTCGCCGCTGCCAGCCCGGTCCTGGAGCGGCAGATTGGTACCGGGGCAAGGCCGATAGCGGAGCTACCCTACCTAATCGGCCGGCCGGCCGACTACGGCGAGGCGGATTCCGGTATTTCCCTCGACCTTCCGATCGAGGACCCGGCGCCGCACCGGCTCTCACAGTCTCATTTCATTCTGTTGGAGGAGTGGGGGGAAGCGGTCGTCCGCGACCTCTGCAGTGGGCTCGGCACGATCGTCAACGCCCGCAGCATCGGCCGCGACTTCCCCACCGACGTGGCCAGCCTCGATAGCGGCGAAAACGAGGTTATCGCCGGCGGCAGGGACTCGCCCTATCGTTTCTCGATCACCGTCGGTTGACCGGAAGGCGGCGCACGATCGCTGTGACTCCGAGCTTCCTGGCACGACCATCTATAACCAGCGGACTAAATCGCTCGGGTTGTAGTGTGAGCGGGTCGGTCCCTTGAACAAAGCTTGACCTTCAACTCAGAAATCAAGCGGGGCGTTGTCGATCACTTCCTTCATGACGAAGAAAGTGCGTGTCTGCCGCACGCCGGGCAGGGCAATGAGTTGCTCGCCATGCAATCGACAGAAATCGTCAATGTCGCGAACTCTGATCTTTAGGAAGTAGTCGAAGTCCCCGGCCACCAAGTGGCAATCGAGTACAAAGGGCATTTTGGTGATCGCGTTCTCGAATTCGGCGAAGCTCTTGGGCGTTGAACGATCCAGAACGACACCCACCATGACCAGGGCGCCACGCTCGACGCGATCGGGCGCAATTTCGGCCCGAACAGCCCGCACATATCCCTCGTCGAAAAGCCGCTTGGTTCTTCTGTGGCACGTTGCAGGACTGACATTGACTTTTTTGGCGAGTTCGGCGTTCGTTCGTCGCCCGTCGCTCTGTAAAAACCTGAGAATTCGGCGGTCCACAGCGTTGAGATCAGCGTCCATGAAAGTATCCTTCGATATTCTGGAATAAACTGAATAATAATCCAGGTTTTAGAAAATTCATAACGCGAATGCACGATTTTCATGAAGTAATAGAGAGCACCTTTCGAACCAAATAAGCTAAGTTTATGCGGTCTCGATCGTAAAAATGAGGTGCTGAAATGCTCAAAAATTTTGAACGTTATCCGCTCACATTCGGCCCTACACCTATCGAGAAATTGAGCCGCTTGTCCGAGCATCTCGCCGGCAACGTTGAAATCTACGCCAAGCGTGAGGATTGCAATTCAGGACTTGCCTTCGGCGGCAACAAGCTCCGCAAACTGGAATACATCATCCCGGACGCCATTGCCGAAAACGCGGACACCCTGGTCACCATAGGAGGGATCCAATCGAACCATACGCGGCAGGTTGCGGCGGTCGCAGCCAAACTCGGTATGAAGTGCCGCCTTGTCCAAGAAGGCTGGG
>JAPULJ010000732.1 GCA_027295145.1 Alphaproteobacteria bacterium
CTTCTGCTCAGTGTCGAACCCAAGCCTGGAGCCGCCCCAATGACCGAGTTCCGTGAAAACCCGCTGCCGGGGTTGATCGACCACTGGCACGCAGCCCCACCGGTGATGCGGGGCATCCTGCTGATGTGCGTCGCGACGGTGTTCTTCTCGGCCATGCATGTGCTGGTGCGCTATGTGGCGCGCGACGTGCCGCCGATGCAGATCGCCTTTTTGCGCAACATCTTCGGCGTGATCGTCTTCGCGCCGCTGTTGATGTCGAGCGGGCTGGCCTTCCTGCGCACAAGGCGGGTCGGGCTGCATGCGGTGCGTGGGGTGCTCAATGCCATCGCGATGCTGATGTTCTTCACCGGTCTGGCGATGACCCCGGTGGCCCGGGTCACGGCGCTGGCCTTCTCGGCGCCGCTGTTCACGGCGCTGCTCAGCGTGATCTTCCTCGGCGAGCGGTTTCGCATCCGCCGCTGGCTGGCGATCATCTTCGGTTTCGCCGGCACCCTGATCATCCTGCGGCCGGGGATGATCCCGCTCGATTCGGGGTCGATCCTGGTGGTCGCCTCGGCGTTGATCTGGGCGGTGACGATGATCGTGATCAAGGTGCTGTCGCGCACCGAGTCGAGCTTCGCCATCACCGCCTACATGAACATCTTCCTCAGCCTGTTCTCGCTCGGACCGGCGCTGTGGGTCTGGGTCGCGCCGCCGCCGGAGATGTGGGTCTGGCTGGTGGCGATCGGGGTGATCGGCACCATCGCGCAGCTCGCGCTCAGCCAGGCGCTGAAGGAGACCGAGCCGACCGCGGTGCTGCCGTTCGATTTCCTCAAGCTGGTCTGGGCGACGCTGCTGGGGATGTGGGTGTTCGGCGAATTGCCGGACCTCATCACCTGGATCGGCGCGACGGTGGTGTTCGCCAGCGGGTTCTTCATCGCCTGGCGCGAGCATCAGGAGCGCAAGCGGGCGGCGGCGAGATAAGGGGTTGGCGGGGTCCGAATGGTCCGCGCCACGGGAATTTCGCTGGGTGCCCACATTTGGGCAGGGATCAAGTGTCTGATTTCACGCAAGAAAATAGTTACGGCGATTCCTGGGAATCGCATTCCGGACCAAGTCGGAATCGGGCGGGTCGACTTCCCAGCCCTTCCCGGCACCCAAGGCCCGCAGCCAGAGAGCCCTGCACAGGGCGCCACAGACGTCGCTTGGGCGTCTGCAACTCGGCCGAGAGCCGACCTATCTCGGCTCCAGGCAGTACGTCGTGGTTGTGCCAACAGCGGTCGTCCGAGTATCTCGTCGGCGAATGAGAGGCTGTTCGCGTGAAGCGGCAGCGCTACCTCGTGGGGCGTGGGGTTTGATCGGTAATCCAGTAAATTTTTGGCGTGTAAGTTGTATGCTCGCGGCATCGGTCGACCTGTGATTGTATCAAGATCTGAAGTTAATTCTGGAACACTTTGAAATAAATGGATTTCGAAAAATTTAAGCGAGCTAAGGGTTGCTATACGCGCTGCTTTGATACAGAATATGGCTATAATAAGGCGCTCCCGATCGAGGGCGATTGTGGTAGGTGCTCGAAAGTAACGAGTCAGTAATCCTTCTTTAACTGTCACGCCGCATATCAATGAGTTTCGGCGTCGGGTCTTCTGCCCGGTGCGGAACGGTGTGTGTTCTGCGCTCAGGGCTGATGCCTGACACAAACGCTTGCAGATGCGTCGAGGTGCGGCGCGTTAACGGCGCGTCAGACGGGGCTTGCTTGGGCCCGGTGACGCTAACTTTTCTCCTGCCTGATGTTGCGTACGTCAGGCGTTGACCTAATCCACTGGAGGGAGCGGGAAATGCATCGGAATACAAACCAGAAATCTCTGGCAACCCTACTTGCGCGCAGCAGCGCGATCGCGCTGATCGTGGCAGTCATGCCGCTCGGCGTCAATTTCAGCGATAACGGCGTCACCATCGACACCCCGGCGGCCCACGCCAAGGGCGGTGGCGGCGGCGGCAATGGCGGCAATGGCGGCGGCGGCAATAGTGGCAATGGCGGCGGCGGCAATAGTGGTAATGGCGGCGGCGATGATGGCGGCGCCGAAGCAGCGGGCGGCGGCGATGATGGCGGCGCCGAAGCTGCGGGCGCCGCCGAAGGCCCCGGCAACGGCCATGGCAATGGCGGCGGTGCCGCGAACGGTGTCGGGCTGGAGGCAAACAATGGCCACAGTGGCGTGACATCGGCACTCGGCCAGGGCAACGCGGCGCATGCGAACGAACAAGCCCTTGCCAACGCAGCCCCGAGCTCGCAGGTTGGCATAGTCGCGGCCTATCGCGACGCGGTCGGGGCGACCGTTGCGGCGGAGGCGGCAGCCCTCGAAGCTCAGACGGCAGCCGACGACCTGCAGACGACAGCCGACGCCCTGCAGGCATTGGCCGACGCCGATCCAGCGGATCTGGCGGTGCAGGAAGCTGCCACCGACGCTCAGACGGCGGCGACTGACGCGCAGACCGCAGCTACCGACGCTCAGACGGCGGCCGATATCGCACAGGGCCTTGCGGACAAAACGCAGGCCGCAGCCGGAGCTGCGGCGGCCGCGGAGCAGACCGCGCTGGAAGCGGCCGTCAAGGATCCCACATATCCCGGGGTCGTAGAAGCGCTCAGAGACCTGCTCGGCCTTTGATCGGGGCCGTGCGGCCCACGGCATAAAGCCCGAGAACGGCCCGGCGGGATGCTCCCCG
>JAPULJ010000733.1 GCA_027295145.1 Alphaproteobacteria bacterium
GTCTTCAATTCGCCCACGGCCTTGCTCGACTCGCAGAGCTCTTTGTGTATGTGCCAGCGGATGGCTAGCGGCTTAGGCGGCGAGGCCATCCACCCGGTGCTGGTGCGGTAGCGGAAACGGTAGTCCTGCTTAGCCTCCGAAGAGATGTTGATTTCGATCACCGCGTCGTAGTCGGCCGCCTTGTCCGCGCCCTTGGCTTCTTCGCTCCGGTCCAGGAGTTGCAGCCGGTCCATGGCCACGGAGATGCTCTCGTCGAGCACGCCCTGCTTCATGACGAGCTCGCAGTTCTGCAGCCGCTGCGTTTCGGTCAGGAGCGTGGCCTCGAGTTGGTCGATCAGAAGGATGCTCGGCAGATCGACTCCGCGCGCCTTGAGATCGCGCAGCTGATCGAGCCCGGTGTTGGCGTTCTTCGGCGGGCGCGACTGCCGGTCCGGATAGACCCCGTTGTCGATGATCAGCAGGTCGAAGTTGCGCCAGCCGTCGCCGGCCAGCTTCCTGCCGAAGCTCTTGCCGTTGCCCACGACGGTCGGGTCGAACCCGTCCTCGGCGTCCTCCAGATAGCTTTGCACCAGCTCGCCCAGATCCCGATCGGACGTCGCCAGCAGGATACGCTTGAACATGGCTCGCCCCCGATGTCTCCAACCTCGCTCAGTTGGCCCCGGTCAGCTGAATCAAGAAGGTTTCCCGGCCCTCCGCCGTGACGCTGCGCTCATAGCGCCCCTTGTGGTGCTCGGCGATGAAGCGCTTGATCGCGGTCTCGCCCAGCGCGACCTCCGCCCGCGCCCGCTCCTCCGACTCTTCCCAGACGTCGAGCGGCTGGCTGTTCTCGACCCGACCGGTCTCGGCCGAGATCGCCATCCGGATGGCGCCGTCCGCGCTCCGGGCCTGGATCGTGACCTTCTCGTCGAGCGGCTTGGCGCGCAGCAGATAACCGAGGATCGATTCGATCACAAACGTCAGCTCGAAGGCGTCGCCGCGGATCGGCGGCAGGCGATGGTCGATGTCCAGCGCGACCTCGCGGGATGTCTTCACGCCCAAATCCTGCAGCGCTCGATCGATAAGGCGGCCAAGCGACAGCCGGGTCTTGGCCCGCGGTGCGCCGGTCTCGCTGTATAGGCTCACCCGGTCGTAGGTGACCTCGGCCCGGGACAGCTGCTGGCTGGCGTGCTCAATCAGCTCGCGGGCCGGGCCTTCGGTGATCGTGCGCGTGGCCCGGCGCAGCAGCGTCGACGCCACCGACAACGGTGTGCGCGTCTGCGCCACGATCTCGGTCACGGCGGCGGCAATGGCGCGCCCATCCCGGCGCAACTCGAGCGCTTCGATTTCCTTCAGGAAGATCACCCGGCGGCCGTATTCCGCCGGCAGCACGCTGCCGCTGACCAGCACCGGCACGGTCGCGCCCGCGGCCGTCTCGAATACGACCCGGGTCGGCGCGATCTGCTTGCCCTCGATCAGGAAGCGGCGCATCTCTTCGTCGGGCACAAAATCCGCCAGGTTGTGGTCCTGCGCCTCAGTCGCGCCGAGCTTGAGGATGGCCCGGGCCTGCGGATTGATCTGCATCATCCGTCCATGGGTATCGGCGATGATCACGCCGTCGGAGGCGACCTCGAAGATCTCGTCGAAGATCATGCTCTTGAAGGTCGTCTCCAGGGTCGTCTCGATGTCCTCGATGATTTGCTTCAGGGTCTTGGCGTCCTCGGCGCTGAAGGCGTTGAGCCGGGCGTCCTCCAGGTTGAGCAGCCACACCGTATCGCCCAGGATCCGGATCGGCATGCAGAGCTCCGAGCGCGCGTGCTGGTTGCTCGGAATGTAATCGGCGGCATCGCCGTCGCTTAGGCTGGTGTCGGGCAGGTTGATCAACACGCCACTGGCCAGCACCTTGCCAAGGATTCCCACCGTTAGCGGTTGCTCGTAGCGTTCCGGCAGCAGGAGCCCTTCTAGCGGGCCCGGGGCCTGTGCCAGCAACTCGAAGATGTTGCGCACCCGGTTGACTTTGAAGATCGAAACGTTCTGCCATAGGAAGAAGGCCGCCAGTTTCTTGACGATGACCTCGGCAACGTCTTTGGTGCGTTGTTGGGCGGTGATCCGCTTGTTGAGACTGTGTAGGAAGCGATGTTTCGCCCGGTCGCGATAGCTGAGTCCGGTCCGCACCACCCGATCGATCGGCACCCTCTCTAAGATATCGTAGTGACCGGCGTCGAAAAAGTCTCTCTGGAAGCTCATTAGGGTGACCGCGGCGACAACTCGGCCGGCTTCCCAGATCGCGAAGCAGATGAACGCCTTGTAGTCCTCGTCGATCAGCCGTTTGACGGTCGGATCGATAGCGATCTCCTCGGTGCCTTCAGTGTTATTGAGGAACGCGCTGATGTCCGTCTGCCAGCGCGGCTCATCCGCTCGCCCTTCGATCCAGCCCTTGAGGCCCGGCGAGATAGGAAACCACAGCGTCGGCCAAAGTGGCTCGGGCCGGGGATGAAAGTGGATCACCTGGGCCACGCTCATGTCGCGGCTATAGATGGAGAGCGTGCCGAAATCAAAATCGATCAGCGATTTCAGCTTCTCGAACATGGCTTCGAAAAGATGGTGTGCCTTGTCGTGCTCTTGGATCAGGTTTTGGATTTCCTGTCCGACTTGCTCGATCAGGATATCTTCGACAACGACGAAGGTTCCGGTCATAGTGTCCAGGTTGTCGTATTGGGGCATGGCGTTGATCCGCAGCGGCAAGATTTTGCCGTCGCTGGCCCTGTGATATGGTAGTTCGTAGGTGCTGCCTTCGCCTTTTTGCCGGCGCGCAACTTCGTCTTGGATCTTGGCTTGAGTCTCCGGCTCCGGAAAAAGTTTGCGTACGGAGGTGCCGACCAGATCTATCTCGCTGTAGCCGAAGATTATGCGCGCTGTGCGATTGGCGTAGGTGATGCATAGATCGAGATCGAACTTCAAAATGCCTAGCTTGGAGGCTTCGTACGCTTGGTACTCTGCTTGGATGATGGACGAGACATCGACCACAATGGCATAGCCGGCGCGGGTCGTGTGGTTGATCGCAATCTGCCCGAACTCCGCCGTGACCGGGATCTTGTGGCCGTTGTCGGCAACTAAGTCCATTCGACGGAGCACCGGGGCGCCACCCGCGTGCCCGCACAGCGCCGTCGCGACGAAGGCTTCCTGGCTGCCAAACAACTTCGGCAGAAAAATCCCCCGGCAGTCCACGACATGCAGCAGCCGGCTCATCGCGGCATTGGCAGAGATGATCCGCCCTTGCGCATCGACCTGGCAATAGCCGCGCGCCGAGCCTTCAACCACCAACTCGTCGATCAACGAGGTCTTGGCCATGCAGCGTTCGAACAGCCCGTCTAGAAAGCTGCCGAGGCCACATCCACGGGTGGCGACCAGATTTGCGTCCAGTTTGCTCGACGCCGAGACAACATCGGCGAAGGCGTGTTTCAGGCTGACAATTTCGCGAAAAAGGTTCGTGATAGTGTAATCCGGCCCGCGAACCTCATCGACCAGGCTTTGTTCGCAGCCCTCTATCGCTTCTTGAGACAATTCACTGTCGAAATTTTCCTTCAGTGCGGCCCAGGTTACTTGGCTCCAGATGCGCTCCCAGCGCGCCGCTGTCGATTTCTTGCGGGGGCCTCGATTAGCCTGCCTACGCCAAATCTTGGCTATCTTGGCCAGAGCTTGCGCATCCGTCAGACTGCGCACACCTTCAGTTTCTGTACTGACTACCGTTTCTGTACTGACCATCGTCGTTACCTCCCAGTGAACAGGAATCGACGAAAATCCTACGCGCGCGGCGCTCTCTATCGTCTATTTTTAAATTCGTTGCCCTATCTCCGCTGTGGCATTTGCCACATACGAGCCACGCAAGGAGGTTCTTCTCGGCTCGCTCCCCGGTCGACGACAGCGATCGCGGCTCGTTGCGGGCCGCGCCCGGTGCCTATGTCGACGCGGTCGATGCCTCGACCTCTAGGGTGGTGGCTACCGGCAGAAACAATAACTCAACTGATGGTACATCCGTCACTCGCACCCGTCAATATCAGTAACCAATGACAGAGTGGTAACGGCCGCCGGGTAATTGCTTTAATCGAGAACCGTTAGATCGGTACTGCATCCCGCTGAACATGAGATCGCGGCATGAGAAAGCTTGTTGCCACCATCCGAAGCCGAGAGTCGATTAAGCCGGGATTCCCCAGATGGCTCCCGTCAGTTGCCAACGATGGTAGCACAAAGGGCGTACCAGCACGAATCCGGCCCTAAATCGGTACGGTAGATCGCGCTCCGCCCTTTATCGGGCTGATATGGCGATGGGAAACCCTGCCCAATGGTCGTTTCACGTGCTGAGGGCGCACCCTGGCCTGGGCA
>JAPULJ010000734.1 GCA_027295145.1 Alphaproteobacteria bacterium
CCGCCTCACGATCGCCATTGACGACGTTGAAGACACCGTCGGGCAGCCCTGCCTCGCTTAGCAACTCGGCCAGCGCCAGCGCTGTCGATGGGTCTTTTTCCGAGGGCTTGAGGATAAAGCTGTTACCGCAGGCGAGGGCCACAGGGAACATCCACATAGGCACCATCGCCGGGAAATTGAACGGTGTGATGCCGGCGCACACGCCGAGCGGTTGGCGCACCGAATAGCTGTCGACATTGCGCCCGACATTCTCGGTATACTCGCCCTTCAGCAATTGCGGGATGCCACAGGCGAACTCAACGACTTCGAGGCCACGGGTGATCGAGCCCTTGGCGTCGTCCAGAACTTTGCCGTGCTCGGCGGTGACGAGGCCGGCGAGCCTATCCAAGTTGCGCTCGATCAGCGTCTTGAAGGCGAACATCACCCGCGCGCGCTGCAGCGGCGGCGTTGCCGCCCAGCTGGGAAATGCTTCCCGTGCAACCGAAACCGTCCGGTCGATCAGCTCGCTCCCGGCGAAGGGAACTTTCGCTTCGATCTCGCCAGTCGCCGGGTTGGTGATATCGCCGAAGCGGCCATTCTCGCCGTCGACTTTCTTGCCGCCGATCCAGTGGTGCAGTTCATTCACGCTCACATCCGTCCCTTTCTTTCTCGCTCGCGCGATGGATCAACCGTCCGCCGGCACCCAGTCGGCCAGCGGTTTTCCGCCGCAATAGTGGTTTTCCGCCGGATTTTCCCGGAACAGCACATAGACGTCCTCGGGTTTTATCCCGGCGATCTCGCCCAGTACATCGGCAATAGCTGTAGCCAGCGCAGCCTTGCGCTCGGGCTCGCGGCCGGGGCGCAGATCGATGGTGACCAGAGGCACGCCATCGCCGATTTCGCCGAAGACCTCACGAATGGCGACGTAGTCGTATTTGGTTTCCTTGGGCGCCAGCGTATCGAGGACCGCCTGTTTGACGGCCAGCCGCAGCGCTGTCTTCTTGTCCGGCGCAAACCCCTCGGGCACCTCGACGCGGACGACGGGCATGGTGGATTCTCCTTCATAGATATTTGCGTTGAGGTTTAGAGAGGGGTCTACCCTTACCTCCTGGCCGGTCTCTGTCAATCGTGGGATAACCGGCTGCCGAATAGGCAGTCATTGGATGATTGTTCGTGCGTCTTAGCTGTCTGCATGGAGGTGTGGGCGCCAGAGGTCTCGCGCCACTCGGCAAGGCAACACCGGCTGGCCCGGACAGTCAGCCTCGTTGAGGCCGGACGAATTTCTGTTCCAATATCTCTTTGCCCCATTTGTTGCTGGGGCACTCCTGCGCGAGTAAGAAACCATGGCGCTCATAGAGGCTTCTGGCCGCATCCAGGCCCTTGAAGGTCCACAAGTGTGTCTCGCTGAATTCGCGTTCGTCGCAGAACGCCAATGTCTTTAGCAAAAGCGAGTTGCCAACGCCGGCTCCGCGCATCTCATCGTCGACGATGAACCATCTCAGATGCGCTTGCTTGCCACCCAATTTTTCGCCGTCTATGGCGATGCTTCCGACGATTCTACCGCCCTTTTCAGCATACCATATCGCGTTCTCGGGCTTTTCCAGCCGAAAGATGAAATCTGCAAGGCCGTTTGCCACCTCGGATTCAAAGGTGGCGCCGAAACCCACCAACTTGTTGTAGTACGATGCGTGCATTTCCACGATTCTGCCGATGATACCGGCCGAATATCCTTGGCCCATGGTGATCGGGTCACCGGACACCGCGACCTCGCCAGATGTACGGCTTGCCTTAAGCGCTGCCGCGTATGCCTTGAGGCCAGTCAGGATTTCCCGCCGCGCTGTATCGCTCAGCGGATTAATCGCTGCTGCAACCTGTTGTTCGGCGAACTTGGCGATGCCAGAGATCGTTTTCCTACCCTGCACGGTTAGGTAAAGACGCTTGCTGCGGGCGTCTTCATCGGACCGAACTTCATCAACCTCTCCCCTGTCGACAAGCGATTTGACGAGCCGGCTAACGGTCGATTTCTCGAGCAGTAGCTTTTCGCACAGGCTCTTCGATGACAGTCGGTCAGCGGCGCAGATCTCTATGATCGCGTGAACCGCCGACGGCGACATATCTGTCCCGGCGAGGGTTCGGTTCATAAAGCCCAGCTCGCGCACAAGATCGCGGGAGGCTGAGCGAACCTTCGTCAACAACGCGGAAGAGGCGTTCTGCATCTCTACAGCTCCACAATATAGTTGCTCAATACAACTATATTGTGGAGCTGTAGAGATGGCAACGTAATGTTTCTCCGCCGCAGGCATCTTCCAGGGCCGCCGGGAACACCGCATAATGGGCTTTGACGATTTGATGGTGGCAAGGGAGCGAGAACAGGTGAACATCGCGGCGATGCTGAACAAGGCGGCGATACGTTTTCCCGAGCGCCCGGCGCTGGCTTTGGGTATCGAAACCGTGGCCGATTACCGAGCGTTTGCCGGGCGGGCAGGGGCGTTGGCGGGACATCTGACCGGCCAATTCAAACTCGTCCCCGGCGAGCGGGTTGCCATCGCCATGAGCAACCATCCAGATTTCTCGGTCGTGCTGTTCGCCTGCTGGATTGCCGGGCTGGTTGCTGTGCCGATCAACGCCAAACTCCACCGGCGGGAGTTCGCTTATATTCTGGAAGATAGCGGCGCGCGGCTGGTCTTCACCAATCCCAAGGTCGCGCCGACGCTGGTCGGGCTCGAACTGGAAATCACTGGACTCGAGCAGATTATCGTCACCGCTGATGCAGAGTTTGCCTTACTTCTTCAGGGCGATCCCGCTGTCCTCGTGGATGTTTCGCCCGACGATGCGGCATGGCTCTTCTATACTTCCGGTACCACCGGCAAGCCCAAGGGTGCGGTTCTCACCCACCGTAATCTCGTTGCCATGGTGGACAATCACATGGTCGATGTCGATGCAATTTCCGAGCATGATTGCATCATCCATGCCGCGCCGATGTCGCACGCTTCGGGCTGTGTTGGGGTCTCGCACGTTGCCAGAGGAGCTTTACAGGTCATCCCCGAGAGCGGTGGGTTCGATCCGGCCGAGATCGTGCGGCTGGTGGAGCATTATCCCGGCGTTACGTTCTTCTTTGCGCCGACCATGATTGTGCGCCTGCTGGCCAGCCCGGCGCTTGATGGCGCGGATATGTCCAACCTCAAGACCATCGTCTATGGCGGTGGGCCGATGTACACCGCCGATCTGCTCGCCGCGCTGGATCGGCTGGGCAACAAATTTGTGCAGATTTACGGCCAGGGCGAGGCGCCGATGACGATCACCGGGACCAGGCGAGCGATCCATATGGAGCGGGATCATCCACGCTATCTCGAACGCTTGGCGTCGGTCGGAACGGTGCGCACGAATGTCGAAGTCAAAGTTTTCGATCGGGACGACAAGGAACTGCCACCCGGCGAAATTGGCGAAGTGGTCGTCCGCGGCGACATCGTCATGAAGGGCTACTGGAACAACCCCGAAGCGA
>JAPULJ010000735.1 GCA_027295145.1 Alphaproteobacteria bacterium
CGGCGAAATTTTGAAAGGCATGTAATATACTTGAATTTCGTCGTCGCCCCTCCCGTCGCCGGAACGTTTGGTGCGAATATTCAGTCCAAATGTTAAATCAGCGCCCGTACTCCTGAATAGATTAGTCCCCGATCGTTATCATCGCAGTTGGGTATAAGTTAAAGGCGGCTGTTCATGATCGCATTTGTTCGGCCATTGCGCTTCATCGTAGGTTTCAGAAACTTCAGCGCAAACCAGCGATCCCTGCATTTTCTCGCGAATAACTTCGAGTACCTCGCTTTCGTGATCTACAGCCCGCCAGAGTCAGTACGGCTCGAAATTTTATTGGAAAGTTGATTTGAGTGAAGTCGAGAACGAGATTTCCGGTCGGGCCGTTTCACGGCGCTGGGCAAAAAATGGCCGGTCTCCTCACTTGGAGACCGGCCCGTATAGTTCGTCTACCTACCTTGATTCCAGCTAGAAGCTGTACTTGAAGGCCACCTGGACGCGGTGCACTGTACCGTTGGCGCTGTGTACGAAACCATCGAATTGGTAGACGTACTCCACGCCGATGGTGGTCTTGGGCACCGGGCTCCACAACAAGTTGGCGTGGATCGACCACACGTCCTGAGTTGTACCCGCTGCTACGCCAGCCTTTCCGGCCAAACCGCCCACGCCGGACGACGTCGAACCGGCGACATCGTTCCAGTTGCGGCCATAGACGATCGTGCTGCGGAGCGTGTCGGTCCAGCGATGCTGGAGCCAGACCAATCCACCGACAAGGGTGACCGCATCGAGTTTTGCACTCGCTCCTCCGGGGCCGTTCAGGACCGCGTCCGAGTATGCGGCCGAGTAGCGACCGATGCCATCGCCGTAGTAGACCAAGAGGCCGGCTGCCGTCTTCTTGTTGTTGAAGCGGACGCCGGTACCGAAATGAATGCCCCAACCGAAATCGGTGTCTTGCGTCCCGGCACCATCGTCGACCTGAAGCTGCCTGATCAAGGCGGCAACCGAGACCATGCCCGCAGACCAACGATGCTGCAGCCTGACCACGAAGTCCGGCAAGCCGTCCGGCCCCGCGACCAATGGAGCCCCACCGTACGCGGCGGCAAGGGTCTGGGGGTTCTCGATCGAGAGAACCAGAGCCGTTCCACCGCCGAAGCTGTGGGTGTAGCGGATCTGGGCCTGACGGACGAAGATAACACCCCTCGGGCCGGCGAAGTCGAGGGTTTCCGGCAGCGCGTGCAACGGCATGAAGTTCGACCAGGTCTGACCGGCAAGAACCGGACCGAGACGGCCATAGGCGTGACGCAGACGCAAGCTGTTCGAGTTCGAGACAAGCTGGTTGCCACCAGTACCGAAAAAGTCACCCTGAAGATGGGTCTCGAGCTCCCCCCAATCGGTCGGGGTCCAGGTGCGGATCCAGAAGCGCGACTGGCGGGCGTGCAGGCGGAAGTTCCCCTGCGCGCGAGCCGCAGCCGAACCCTCTGCCGGCCCCGCAAGAAGCAAATCGCCCGACGAAGCGTTGATATCGTAAATCAAATCCAACTTGGCGTAGCCGCCGATCTGCATCGAGGTATTGGTCCCCGGCAGCTTCCACGACCGCGGCTTGGCCCCCGACTCAACCGCTGCCGCCGGAGCGACCCGGCGCTTACTGACTTGCGACTTCTCCAGCTGGGACATCTTGTCCTGCAGGCTCTGGATTTGCGAGCGCAACTCATCAATTTGGTCCGCCGAGGCCGGAACCGAAGCCGCCAATAAGGCAACCGCGGCGCCCGATCCCAATAGGGCGGACCGCCAACTTGTTTGAACCATACTCTATCACTCCCCAATATTATGCGCCCGAAAGCCGAGCACTCACTATCGTAATTGCACAGTACATATTAGTATTCGACAAATAAATAGACTTAACAATCACTTCATAGATTCTTTTTTATTGTGTGATATATTTACAGTTTTTTAGTTTTACTCACTTTAAAGTTGGTTTTACTCACTTTAAAGTTAGCTTCACTCATTTTTTTGTGTAATGATTCACAATAATGTGATCGTACTCACAAATGCGTGAGAATCGCCCGGCTTGAATAGTCCAATCCCGGTTCCTTCGATGGTCACCGGGGAGCCCGCGAGCCGTTCAGAATTGCGGGCGCTCGATTCGGGATATCTCCAGTTCGGGATAGCGCGCCGCCATGGTTCTGGAGATGTAGGGGCACAGGCCGGTGTGGATCCGCTCGGCCAGCGCCCAAAGCAGTAAAAAATTTCCGGCTAGCATCGTATCAAATTCCCGCCTGTCGTCTTCGCAATGGTATTCGATATAGAGCAGGCCAACTTTGCCAAGACGATTGCCGAGGTTCGCCAGGATGGGAACCTCGCAACCTTCGGTATCGAGTTTGAGAACCGGGATTTCGTCGATCCCGTGGGACTCCAATTCCTCATCCGCCGCCACCAGCTTGATGATTTCATGATCGTCCGTCGTGCCGGCGTAGGCGACGACCGAGTTCTGTGCCGGCTGTTCGAACCCATGATAGAGGCTGACCTCGCGGCTCGATTCGTAGAGCCCGTAGGGGTAGGCGCCGATGTTGGCGAAGCCGGAAATGTATTCGGCAAGGCAGGCATAACAATCGCGCGCTGGCTCGTAGCAGTGAAAGCTCGCCTCCGGGCAGGCGGAATAGAAATAAAGCGCGGCGGCGCCGATATTGGCGCCGAGATCGACGACTACTTAGGGCCGGTAGTCGGGAAAGTTCAGGATGGGGTACTCGCGGCCCCCTAAAATATGGCCGATGGAAACCTTAAGCTTGTCACTGGCGAGATATTTGAACGCCACCTCTTTGCCGCGGATGGTGATCCGGCTGGTGTAGGTTCGCATCAGAACTCCGTTTTGCTCTTGTCCCAGGCCCACTGCCGCCCAGTGCGGGGCGTCAAACCCAGCTGGTTTCAGCCCGGGCTACCTCCACCCCGCCCGAGCGAAGAAGCGTATGGTGAAAACGGCCAGGCACGATTTTGCCGGCGCGGGCACACACATCGTGTTCGAGCCCGCACTCGGCACGGAACACGACGTCGATGGTGGCCAGTGATTGGCCGCCGGCCGCGCGCCGCGCCGGCGGTTCCAGCAGATAGCCCATCAACTCGGCGTTGTTGACGTGGCCGTTGGTGTCTAGATCAGACCAGCGGGGAAGGATGGCTTGCTCCACATCGTACATGTCCCGGCGCGAGATCGAGCGACAGGGGAACTCGGCCGAACGAAACTCATTGTGGATAATGTTCTCCACCAGCCAAGAGGGGCCACGGATCGCCTTGCGCGAACGGCCTTCGATCAGGGCCCAGGCGCTAGTTGCCGTGGCCAGCAATCCACCGCTATCGTCCACGACCCTGAAATCGCGAAAAAAAAGCTGGCGCGGCCACCGCGATGGCTAGGTTTCGACAGCGATCTCCTCGCCCCCGCCGGGCTGGCGAATGATGCGGATGAATTGGCGCGTCAAGACCCAATGGAGGTCCATTCCCGCCAAGTGTGCCGCACCGACGCCGAGCCGCTCGGCATGCTCGCCGGCGGCTTGTTGTAGGTAGTTGGCGAGTGGCACGATGCCGATCTTTGCGTCCGGGCCGGGTTCATGAAAGGGCACTCTGTACCGCGCCAAATGGTGGCTGGCGGCGATCTCATTGGATATTTTCTCGGGGCGGGCTGACACCGGCGATTTTGTCCGTCTACCTTTGTTAAGCGGCGTCGACCATAGCGCGGGCCAACGCCCACGGCCAAGCTTTCGCTACCAAATACTTGTTTACGATTGTGAACCTCGGATGAACACAATACTCATGTTGCGTTCAGAGACAATAAACCAGAATGGCAGGCAATAGCCCATGTTGGCCGGGGTAAGGGGATTGCGATGATTACCAAACGCACGACAAGCTCGACCGCCGTCCTTGCCGCGGCGCTGATCATGACCGGCTCCGGGCAGGCAGCCGCGCTGGGAACAACCGCGCCCCCGACGGCCAAGCTCTGCGAGAAGGGCGCATCGGCTCTTACTTCCAAAGAAGTGCGGACACTGCTGCGCCGCCAAGGCTATTTCTCGATCCGGGCTTTGCGGTTTCGCCAGTTCGAGGCTTCGGCACATCGGGCGCCGGTGTTGCGCCAACGTGGTATCTATTTTGCTACCGCCAGCCGCGGCTTCGGCATCGTGCGCTGGCACCTCAGCATTGATCCCTGCACGGGACGGATCCTGCGCACGCCGATGCCGCGTCTGACCCAAAACTCCTGAAGCGAAAACGACAGATGGGCTTGAGGCGCTAGCCCAAGCGATCTCGACCGCGACCCCCGGCAGACGATATCATTTGCCCCTCACAAGCTGGTTTTCGCCTACCCGGGAGAAAGAAGCAGATGGACGGCGCGATTGCCTATTTCGTGACAATCCGGAGCAACGCTGAGTTTGACGGGCGATTTGCTACGTGGTTCGAGGCCGGTCCGGCCCGTGCGCTGAAGACGCTGCCTGGGCTGCGCGCCTTCGATCTCTATCTGCCCGAGAACTCGCACGACCCATATTTGGACGACGGGGCCGGACCGCTGACCATGGCGCAGCTCTATTTCGACGATGTGCCGACACTTGAAGCCGCGCTTGTGTCACCAAATTTTCCGGAAAGCGCCTTGAAAGGGGAGGGAAGCCCGGTCGATGAAGTCTGCGCGGTGCACTCGGCCATGCGCACCCAGTTCTTTCCGGTTGCCGGCGCGCGTTCGTCGGACCCGCTGACCGCCGGCACCTCCTATGTCGTGCGTTATCACCGACCGGTCGAGGACGAGGCAGCATTCAACGCGCACTATGTTGAATGCCACCCGCCGGTCCTTGGTGAATTTCCCGGCATTCGCAACGTCATCTGCTATCTGCCTATCGTGTGGCGCGATCCCACGGGCCTCGACGACGCGGATGTCTTTCTCGGCAACGAGGTTGTCTTCGATACGCCGGACGCCCTCAACGCGGCGCTGGCTTCCGACGTGCGCCACAAGCTGCGAGAGGACTACAAGACCTTCCCCGCATTCACCGGCCGCAACACCCACTACGCCATGCAGCGCACGCGGTTATACCCCGCCGGTAGCTAATTCCCCTTCCGCGTCAGTCGCTCCCAAGGCACCAAGTAGGGTTGCCTGCGGTAAGTGCCGCGGACGGCGCGGACCTGATAGACGCTTGCCAACTGCTCGTCCGACAGCACCTCATTGGCATCCCCTTCGAAAGCAACGCGGCCCTTATCGAGTAGCACCAGACGCTCGCAGAACCGGCCGGCAAGCGTCAAATCGTGGAGGACGACGACGACGCCGGCGCCGTCCGCCGCCAGCCCGGCGAGCCGTTCCATGACCTCGAGCCGGTGATAGGGGTCGAGCCCGGCCACCGGCTCGTCGGCCAGCAGCAGCGCCGGCTCGCCAGCCAATGCCCGGGCCAGCAGCACTCGCGCCTCCTCGCCGCCCGATAGTTCGGTCGCTGGCCGGAAGGCAAGGTGGGCGACGTCTGTCGCCGCCATAACCCTGGCAACCACGTCGCGATCCGCTGCTCCGGGGCCGGCAAATTTTCCGAGATGGGGGATGCGCCCCATCATCACCAGTTCCTCGACCGAGATCGCCCACTGACTCTTGCCGCCTTGCGGCAGATAGCCGATGTGGCGGGCGCGCTCTTTGTGGGGGGTCTGTTCGAGCCCATGTCCACCGAGCGTCACCGTGCCCGAGCTGGGCCGCAGGAGACCTGCGAGCGCCCGCAACAGCGTCGTCTTGCCGGCGCCGTTGGGGCCGATCAGGCCGATGAATTCACCCGGGCCAACGCTGAAGGAGACATCGCTTAAGGCGCGCTGGCTTCCGAAAGTGACGGAAAGGTTTTGCGCGGCCAGCCGGGTCATGTCCGACCACCCCGTGATTTGATCACCAGCCAGAAGAAGAACGGTGCCCCGATCACCGCGGTCACTACGCCGAGCTTGAGATCGCGGGTCGGCAAAACCACCCGCACCAAGATGTCGGCGGTAAGGGTGAGCGCGGCACCGCCTAGTGCGCTGGCCAGCAACAGGGCGCCGGGCCGGTGGCCGACTAGGGGCCGCAATAGGTGGGGGACAACGAGGCCAACAAATCCGATGACGCCGGATACCGAAACTGCCGCCCCGACCGCCAGCGCGGTGCCCAGGATGAGGCGCCGGCGAACGTTGTTCATGTTGAATCCGAGGCTTTGGGCCGCCTCATCGCCGAGGGTGAGGGCATCGAGCGGCCGGCGCAGACTGAACAGAAGCGTCCAACCGACGGCAACGAAAGGCAGGACCAACCAAACATGGGTCATGCTGCGGTCGCGCAGGCTGCCGAGCATCCAGAACACGATCTCTATGGCGGCGAAGGGGCTGGGGGCGAGATTGAGCGCCAGCGCGGTCAGGGCGCCGGCAAGGGACGATATCGCGATCCCGGCGAGGATCAGCGTGAACGGGCTGGCCTCGCGCCCGGCCAGGGATTCGAGGATGGCGACCGCCAAAAGAGCGCCGATCATGCCGCCCAGTGGCAGGGAAAGCGCGAAGACGGCGGAGAGCCCGTAGTAAAGCGCGATCACCGCGCCCAGCGCCGCTGAAGCCGAGACGCCGATGATCCCGGGTTCGGCCAAGGGGTTGCGCAGAAAACCCTGCATCGCGGCCCCCGCAAGGCCCAATGTGGCGCCGACCAAAAGGCCGAGCAACGCCCTCGGCAGGCGAACCTCCTGGACGATGATGGCGATGATATCGGCTTGCCCGCCGAACAGTCCCTTAATGACCTGCCCGAAGCCGATGGCGGCCGGGCCGATCAGCAACGAGCCGACAAAGGCGATAGCGGTCGCCAAAGCAAGCAATATTAGGGTCACCCGGGTCCGGCTGTGCCTGGCGGCGGCAGCGCCCGGCAGCGGGCTCATCCCCAGACGTCGCGGGCGACCCGCTGCAATAATTCGATTTTGGCCCGCGTGTCGTCTTGGGTGATCGGCTGGCCCCGGCCACCGCCGCTGGAAAAGCCGCATTGCGGGCTTATCCCGAGGCGTTCGAGGGGAATGTACTTGGCCGCTTCGTCGACGCGGCGCTTGAGGTCATTCTCGGATTCGAGTTCCGGTGTCTTGGTGCTGACCAGCCCCAGGATGACGCCGGTATTCGCTGGAATGAATCGCAAGGGCTCGAAATCGCCGGCGCGCGGGGTGTCGTACTCCAAAAAGAAAGCGTCGATCTTGGCCTCGCCGAACAGCACCTCGGCGATCGGCTCGTAGCCTCCTTCGGCCATCCAGGCGCCCTTGAGGTTGCCGCGGCACAGATGCATCGAGACGAACATGCCCTCGGGCCGGCCATCGAGCGCAGCATTGATGAGCTTGGCGTAGCGGGCGGTGAGGGCGTCGGGGTCTTCGCCACGCTCAACGACCTGGGCGCGGCCGCGCTCATCGCAATTGCAAGGCAGGGCGGTGTTGTCGAGCTGCAGATAAGCGCAGCCGTCGACCCCCAGCACGGCGATCTCCTCGCGGTAAATCTGCGCGAGGTCGTCGTAGAATTTATCGATGTCGGGATAGACCGCCTCGTCGACGGCGCGGGGCCCGAGGAAATAGTGCATGACGTCGGGCGACGGCATCGTGATTTTGGGAACGGCTGTACTAACGACCGATTTCAGGAAGGCGTGATCTTCGGCAACGATCGGCTTAGTGCGGCGCAACCGCGATGCGGCGTATGGTGAGGGGGCAACACCGAGATCGCCGCTTTCATCGCGAAATCCGAGGGTGCCCTCGCGCAGTCCGAACCCTTCGATCGCATCGATGAAGCCAGCCGACCAACTACGCCGGCGGAACTCGCCATCGGTTACGGCTTGCAAACCGAGTCCTTCCTGGAAGGCAACGATGTCGCGAATGCTTTCGTCTTGGATAGTGCGGTAGGCCGCCGGGTCGAGCGTGCCCGCCTTGGCCTCGCGGGCGGCAGTCAGTAAGCGCTCGGGGCGCAGGAAGCTGCCGACATGGTCGACACGGAAGGGCGGGCGGGACTTGTCGGCTTCGGCCATTTGGCTCTCCGGTTGATACAGCGTGCCAGCGTAGCGGGCTGGGCGTACGGATTCCAGAACCGAAGCGACGCGTTAAATCGCAAGGAAACTGATTACGCGATCGGCAAACGAATCTATATCCATGCCCTCGAGCGCCTCAGGCTTGATCTGGCCGTCGATCAGCAAATTGGCGAGGCCATGAACCAGCGACCAGGAGGCTACGGCCGCTAAGTCCGGATCGGCAACCGATCCGCTCTCGTATTGGAATTTCGTGGCGCTTGAGAGCACGGCGTAGGCCGCATCGGCCTTGGTCTGAAGTTCGGGATGTGCTGACTTCTCGGGTATTTCCGGGCCGAACATCAGCCGCAGATAAGCTGGGTTGGCAACCGCAAAAATTACGTATCCCCGGCCCAAGGCGCGTAGTCTGGCCGTGGGATCCTTGATCCCGTCCGCGGCCGCCAGCATCGCCGCCGTCAGCCCGGCAAACCCCTCACCGGCAAGGGCGGCGAGGAGTTCGGACTTATCCTTGAAGTGCCGATAGGGCGCGGTCTGCGACACTCCGGCTCCGCGGGCCACGGCGCGCAAAGTGAGCGCGCCAACACCGTTCTTCTTCAATATGGCGGTTGCCGCCACGATGAGCGCGGCGCGCAGATTGCCGTGATGGTAGTGCCGTCCGGTAGTACTACTGCGTGTTCTACCGTCCGTCTTGCGTGAACTCACAGTTGTGTATCCTCTTGTATATGAATTAATGTTGACAATGTAAACATTAATTGCTAAGTTGACACTGTCAACATTAATTCATGGAAACGATTTGGGCAAGCGTGACGTTACTGGCAGCTATCGGAAAGACGCTAAATAATTGAACAACAAAGCCGATCGCGAGGACAGGCGAATGCATCAAAAAATTGGCAACAGCAGCGCGATGAGTCTTGGGCTTTCAAGCACGGAAACGGGACTGGTATCGAAGGGCCGGGCGAGCGCTGGTGCGGCCCTGCCGGGATCACAAGATTGGATCTCGCTGCTGGCCAAATCCCTGCCTACCGAGCACACATACAAAGCAAGAATTGAGGGTCGTATTCCCGCCGATCTTCGCGGCACGCTCTATCGCAATGGGCCTGGGATATTCGAGCGCGGCGGCGTACGCAAAAAATCCTTACTTGATGGTGACGGCATGATCCAGGCCCTCGATTTCGAAGACGGCGGGGTACGCTATCGCAATCGCTTCGTGCGCACCGAGAAATTCGTCGAGGAGGAGAAATCCGGACGGTTCATGAACGGAACCTGGTCGACCCGGGCGCCTGGCGGTTTCCTTGCCAATCTTGGGGTCGGCGTCAAATCGCAAGCCGGGGTGACCACGCTCGTGCGTGACGGCAAACTCCTTGCCTTCGATGAGATCAACCCCCCTTACGCGCTCGACCCGTCGTCGCTGAAAACCGAAGGGCAATACCAGGTCGAGGCGGGAAAACCGTCCTTCGACTACAAGGCGCATACCAAGATCGACGGCAAGACCGGTGACTGGATTCTGTTCGGCACGAATTTCGGCCGCCACATGACGCTCGATCACCTCGTCGTCGATAAGGGTGGCAAGATCAAGGCCAAGGGCAGTCTCCGATCGCCGCGCTCGACCTACCTGCACGATTTCTTCGTCACCGAGCGCTACATCATCTACCTGCTGCACCCGGTAAAGTTTTCGCCATTGCCGATGTTGCTTGGCATGCGCAGCATTATGGACTGCTTGCGCTGGGATGCCTCGCTGGGAAATTTGGTGATCGTGGTCGACAAGGACGGAAAGGACAAACCGGTCATCCTCGAGGCGCCGGCCGCCTTCATGTGGCACAGCCTGAACGCCTACGAGAGGGGAGATACAATCGTGGCCGAGTTCGTCGGCTACGACGAGCCCGACCATTTCATCGGCCTCGATCCCGCCTTCAAGGCGGTTATGGTGGGCAAATCAGGCAATGACAAATTCCCCGGCAAGTTACGCCGCTATGCGATCGATCTGAGAGCAAGAACCTTGCGCCAGGAGATCGTCGCCGACGCACATTATGAGTTTCCCATCACCGATCCACGGGTTCAGTGCCACGCAAGCCGGTTTGCTCACCTTACCTACCAACACCACAAAGGATGGTTCCACGACGGAATCGCCCGGGTCGATATGAAAACCGGCGAGCAGGCGAGATTTGGCTTCGGCGCCAAGCATTTTGTTGGCGAGCCGATCTTCGCGCCTTCGGGCGGCCGCGAGGGACAGGGGTGGCTATTGGCGCAAGTGTTGAGCGGCGAGACCAACAAAAGCTTTGTTGCGATCTTCGATGCGGAAAATGTCGCGTCGGGACCGGTTGCCAAAGTCATGATGGAACACCACGTGCCATTCAGCTTCCATGGTTGGTGGCAGCAGGCTTGAGCGCCAATCAGAGCGAGGGAAACTTAAGGGAGATCGCATGATGCCGAGAGACGACACTTTCTGGGGCAGGGTCGGTCAACTCACCTTCGACGGGCTTGCTTATGTTGCGACCGCCGTGGCCGCGGCCCCTGCAATTCTGCTACTCGCATTTTTCTGCACCACTTAGGGTTCGGTGTCCACGCGTGACCCAAGCCCAGAGGCATGACAGCGCAACAGCCTGAACCCTTGTGGCTCATCGAGTTGGACGTGCCTTCTACGGGCATTGATATTTTCCAGGGATTGCTCGATCCCTTCGCCGAGGCAGTTTCAATCTTCGAGGCCGAGAACGGCGCTCTCTGGCGCATCTCCGGATATAGCGCTGGCGAACCCGAGCGCGCGCCTATTGAAGCCGCGGCGGCGGTAGCGGCGTGTGCTGCCGGGCTTAGTGTGCCGGAGCTGCGCATCGAGGCCCTGGCCGAAAAGGACTGGCTGGCCGAGAACCGGCGAAGTTTCGCCCCCGTTTCGGCAGCCAGATTTTTCGTCCATGGAAGCAATTTCGATGGAGTGCCTCCCGCCGGATCGATCCCCATCATGCTCAACGCCGGGCCGGCCTTCGGCGCCGGCAGCCATGAGACGACGCGCGGCTGCCTCATCGCTTTCGACGGGCTGGCGCGCCGGCGCAACTTCGCGCCAAAACGTATTCTCGATATCGGCTGTGGCTCCGGCATCCTGGCTATCGCCATGGCTAAACTCTGGGACCGGCCGGTGCGGGCCATCGACCACGATCCCCTCGCCGTGCAGACTACCAAGGAAAATGCGAGCGCCAACGCCGTCGGCGAATTGGTCGAGGCAACGGGTGGCGACGGGCTCAATCCAAACTTGCTCAGATGCCACCAGCCCTACGATTTGGTTGCCGCTAATATCTTGTCGCAGCCGTTGATCGACTTTGCGCCGCGCCTGGCCGTTGCGCTGGCGCCGGAGGGGTTCACGGTTCTCTCCGGCATTCTGCGAGAGCAGCAGAACGAAGTGCGCGCTGCCTATCGGCAGGCCGGCTTTATCGCCGCTGGATCGGTCCCGCTGGGCGAATGGCGGACATTGATATACCGACGGGATATGCCGCCGGAGAACCGCGTAGCGCGGATCACATAACGGTGAATTGTCAGACGCGACATTCTGCCCAATCTTTCAAAGGTTCGAGTTCATCGCATATAGAAAAAGGTCGAGCATATGAGTGAACCGATCACCAGACGCTTTGCGGTCATCTCGGGGCTTTCCTCGGCGGCGGCGGTGCTGGCGGCACCCAAAAGCGCGCTCGCTAGTCTCAAGGCAACGCCGACGCAATCGCGCGGGCCATTCTACCCGGTTCGATTTCCCCTCGATTCCGACAACGATCTGGTCCGGGTCAAGGGCCGCGCCACCCGGGCGATGGGCAAAGTTACCCATCTGGTCGGGCGGATTATCGATACGGCGGGTAAACCGGTGCCCGGCGCGCGTGTTGAAATCTGGCAGTGCGATGCCGGCGGCGTCTATCACCATCCCGGCGACGGAGGCCGGCCCGACGATGATTTCCAGGGATATGGGCGCACGGTGGCGGGCAAGGACGGTGGCTACCGTTTTCGCACCATCAAGCCGGTTCCCTATCCCGGCCGGGCGCCGCACATCCACATCACGGTACGGGCCAAGGGGTTCGATGAGCTGGTAACTCAACTCTATATCGCCGGGCACACTCTCAATGAACGCGACTTCATCTACCGCCGGGCCGCCTCGCGTGGTGGAACCATCGTGGCCAAGTTCAGCCCCGCGCCGTCGATCGAGAAAGGCGCGCTGCTGGCGACCTTCGACATCGTGCTGAGCGTTTGATCAGGCGGCTTTGGCGCTATTGTCATTTCCAGTCTTGCCCTGGTTGGCACTTTCGTCGATGAGGTAGGGGATATCGCCGCGGGTGATCCCGATATCGGCGAGGATGTGATCGTCCAGCGACATCAACTCATCGTATTCGCGTTGCCGGCGGCGCAACGCGGCGAAGGGCGCGATCAATCCCCGTCCTATCCGTGCGAAAAGATCGACGACCACTGCGTGGACTAAGCGCCCGCGCTCGATGCGAGCGGCGATGAGTGCCGAGTCGGAGGAAAAATCGGGATGGCCCGGCAATTCGCGTTTGTCTTGTGTCGTTTGGTTGCTTGGCTTCATCGTCCCTATGTCCTGTTGTCTCCCGGGCCGGTGAGCGGTCCGGGGATGGCTCCTGATTGATCCTGATCTGGTTCACCCGATTGTCTGTTTGTACCGTTTATGTTGCATTGCAGGATTGTCGGTCCTGCAGGCGGCGGTGGGCTTGCCTGGAATGCGCAGGACGCATAGCTTGGAGCGCATGATTAGGTCTTCAAAAATTGGATTCCGCTGGTGAATGAAGCCGCTGGAAAGCTGGCCTCCGACGCGCAATCCAGCACGCGAATAGCGGCTCTGCGCGCAGAGCTCAAAAGAAGAGCTCTCAGCGGTTTCGTCATCCCGTTGGCCGACGAACACCAAGGCGAGTACGTGCCGCCCTCGGCGCGGCGGCTCGCCTGGCTTACCGGTTTCAACGGATCGGCGGGGATGGCCGTGGTCTTGGCCGAAAAGGCAGCGCTGTTCATCGATGGGCGCTACACGCTTCAGGCGCGCGAAGAGGCCGATGGCGCGATCTACGACTTCCGCAGCATCCCCGAAGAACCGCCCAGCGCCTGGATCGAGGCCCATCTGCCGCGGGGCGGAAGGCTCGGCTACGATGCCTGGCTGCACTCCGAGGACGGTGCCAAACGCCTCGCCGAAGCCTGCGCAAAAGCCGGCGGGGAATTGGTAGCGAGCGAGGGCAATCCGCTCGACGCGGTGTGGGACGACCGGCCCGCGGCACCTGCGGCAAAGGTGCATGCCCATCCGCTCGAATTCTCCGGTCTCGCTTCGGCCGACAAGCGGCGCAAGATCGGCGGCCGGTTGCGAAAAGACAAGATCGACGCGGCGGTTCTGAGCATGCCCGATTCGATTGCCTGGCTGCTCAATATTCGCGGCGGCGATGTGCCGCGCGCGCCCTTGCCGCTGTCTTTCGCCATCCTGCGCGCCGATGCCGGGGTCGAGCTCTTCATCGACCCGCGCAAGCTCGGCGAGGCGCTTGCCGCTCATCTCGGGGAGGAGGTCACATTGTCGCTGCCAGAGGCGCTCGGCCCCGCCCTCGACCGGCTGGGCGCCAAAGGTCTGGCCGTGCTCGCCGATCCGGCGAGCGCTGCCGATTGGCTGTTCAAACGGCTCGATGCGGCGGGTGCGCGGATCAAACGCAGCCCGGACCCCTGTCAGCTTCCCAAGGCCTGCAAGAATCAAGTCGAGCTCGAAGGCGCACGGGCCGCGCACCGCCGCGACGGCGCCGCGCTGACACGGTTCCTTGCTTGGCTCGCCGCAGAGCTAACGAAAAGCGATGTAAGCGAAATGGCAGCGGCAGAGCGGCTTGAGGCCTTCCGGCGCGAAAGCGATCTGTTCCGCGATCTCAGCTTCGATACGATTTCCGGGGCCGGGCCGAACGGCGCCATCGTCCATTACCGGGTCAGCCAGGAGAGCAACCGGAAGCTCGAGCCGGGGCAGCTCTACCTCGTCGATTCGGGCGCTCAGTACCCCGACGGCACCACCGATGTGACCAGAACTTTGGCCATTGGCACCCCGAGTAATGAGATGCGCGATCGGTTCACGCGGGTGCTCAAGGGGCATATCGCCCTGGCTCGCGCGCGATTCCCCAAAGGCACCACCGGCTCGCAACTCGATGCAATTGCACGGCAGCCGCTGTGGGAGGCCGGGCTCGATTTCGACCACGGCACCGGTCACGGAGTGGGTAGCTATCTCTCGGTCCACGAAGGCCCACAGCGCATCTCCAAGCTACCGAGTACGGTGGCCCTGGAGGCTGGGATGATCTGTTCCGATGAACCCGGCTACTATAAGCAAGGCGCCTATGGGATCCGCATCGAGAACCTCGTCGCGGTGCGCCCTGCCGAAGGGCTCGAAGGAAGCGAGCGCGAGATGCTGGAATTCGAGACCCTGACCTTGGCGCCGATCGACCTTGCCCTGGTCGACGCTTCTCTCATGTCCACCGCCGAGATCGCCTGGCTCGACTCCTATCACGCGCGAGTGCGCGAGGTCATCGCACCGTTGGTCGACAAGGAGACGGTAGCTTGGCTTGTGGAGGCGACCAAGCCTGTGCACATTAAATAGGAGACAGTATACTTATTTTAAAATAATAATAGGTATACTGTCTCCTATTTAATGTGCACAGGTGCTATAAACGCTCCGCCAGTTTCAGCCATTCGGCCTCGGTCAGGGTCGTGAGGCCGAGCTCGGCGGCTTTTTTTGCCTTTGAGCCGGCGTCGGCGCCGATGACGACGTAGTCGGTCTTTTTCGAAACCGACCCGGCGACCTTGGCGCCGAGAGACTCGGCTCGGGCCTTGGCCTCGGCTCGGCTCATCGCTTCCATAGCGCCGGTGAAGACGATGGTTTTGCCGGCCAACGGCGATGAGCCGAGCGCCGGAGCGATAAAATCCGCGACCTCGAGGCAGGCTTCGAGATCCTTGATGATGCCAAGATTATGCGACTCGGAGAAGAACCCGACGAGGTCGTCGGCGACGCTGAGGCCGATGCCGTCGATATTGCACAGCTCAGCGTAGGCTTCACCGACTACCTCTGGTTTCTTGCTCTCGTCGGGAGCGTCCAGGCGCTCTTCGGCAGCTGCGCGCATGGATTTGTGCCAGAGGCCGAGGGATGAATAATGCTGAGCCAACAGCCGCGCTGTGGCCAGGCCGATACGGCGAATGCCGAGCGCGTATATGAAGCGCTCGAGATCGATCTTTCGGCGCTCGTCGATCGCCGCGAACATTTTGTCGGCGGACTTCGCGCCCCAGCCGTCCCACTCGGCCAGAGGTTTGTCTTTATCTCCATCATTGGCTTCGAGATTGAATATATCGACCGGCGTGCGCACCAGCCCGCGCTCGAAAAATGCTGAGACCTGCTTGACCCCCAGTCCCTCGATGTCGAAGGCGTCGCGGCTGACGAAATGGCGCAGCCGGGCCACCTGCTGGTAAGGACAGGCAAGCTCGCCCGAGCACCGCGCCACCACCTCGTCGTGGCCTCGGACCACCGACGTTTTAAGATCGCAGGGGCAAATCGTCGGGAAGGTGAAAGGCTTCGCTTTTTTGGGCCGTTTGCCCAATACCGCGCGTACGACTTGAGGGATGACGTCGCCGGCGCGCTGGACAACAACGGTATCACCGATGCGGACATCCCTGCGGGCGATCTCGTCCTCATTGTGCAGCGTTGCCCGCGAGACAACGACGCCGCCGACGGTGACCGGCTCAAGCTCTGCGACCGGCGTCATCGCGCCGGTGCGGCCGACCTGGATGGAAATTGCGTTCAGCAGAGTTTCAGCCTGCTCGGCGGGGAACTTGTGAGCAATGGCCCAGCGCGGCGCCCGACTGACCATGCCGAGACGGTCTTGCCAGTCGAGCCGGTCGATCTTGTAGACGACACCGTCGAGATCGTAATCGAGCGAGGCGCGCTTGTCGGCGATCTCTTCGTAGGCGGCCAGGGCGTGGTCAACGTCGCTGCATTTGCGGGCAAGCGGATTAACCGCAAAGCCCCAACTCTCGAGCCGCTGAAGAAAGTGCCAATGGCTGTCCCCGGGTGGCTCGCTGATCTCACCCCAGGAATAGGCGAAAAAACGCAGCTTGCGCGTGGCGGTTATGCCGGCGTCGAGTTGGCGCAGCGAGCCGGCGGCCGAGTTGCGCGGGTTTGCGTACAACGCCTCGTTGTTTGCCGCGCGGGTCTTGTTGAGGGCAGCGAAATCATCGTGCCGCATATAGACCTCGCCACGTACTTCGAGCAGTTCCGGCACATCCCGTCCGGCGAGTGTTTTCGGCAAATCAACGAGTGTCGCGAGATTGGCGGTCACGTCTTCGCCGAGCACTCCGTCGCCGCGGGTGGCGCCGCGCACGACCTTTCCCCCCTCATAGCGACCCGCAGCCGACAGGCCGTCGATCTTGGGTTCGGCCACGGTCTCGATGGGCTCGACCGCGTGCAGTTTGAGGAAACGCCGGATACGGGCAAAAAACTCGTGTACATCCTCCGGCCCAAAGGCGTTGGCCAGCGAGAGCATCGGTGTGCTGTGGCGAACCTCGGCGAACCCCTCGACTGGGCCGGCGCCGACCCGTTTCGAAGGGCTGTCTTGCCGCACGAGATCGGGGAATCGTGCCTCCACTTCCTCGTTGCGGCGTCGCAGGAGGTCGTATTCCGCATCCGCGATCTCGGGCGCGTCCTTCTGATAGTAGAGCCCATCGTGATGCACGATCTCCCGGGCCAGACGTTCAAGCTCGAATTCGGCCTGTTCGCGCGTCAACGCATCGATGGCGAGCCGGTCGATCCGCGCCGGGGTCGTCATGCTCCGCTCCTCCGGCTCACGATGCTTCGCCGGCGATCAACCGACCGGCGGCCGATCGGGCTTCGTCGCTTACATCGCGGCCCGAGAGCATCCGCGCGATCTCCTCAAGACGGGCGTCGTCGGTCAACGCATCGATACGGGTGACCGCGGCGTCCCCGTCGGCCTCCTTGATCACACGCCAGTGATGATCGCCGCGGGCCGCGACCTGCGGGGAGTGGGTGACGACCAGAACCTGGGTGCTGCGCGCCAGCCGGTCGAGGCGCTCGCCGACAGCGGCGGCGGTAGCCCCGCCGATCCCGGTATCGACTTCGTCGAAGATCAGGGTTGGGATCGGGTTGGCTTGAGCAAGGACGACCTTCAGGGCCAGCATGAAGCGGGCAAGCTCGCCGCCCGATGCGATCTTTTTGAGCGGCCCCAATGGAGTGCCCGGGTTGGTTGCAACCTCGAAGGCGACGCGGTCAAGCCCCCCGGCTCCCCAATCGTTTTCCGACAGCCGCTCGATCCTGGTGGCGAAGGTAGCTTTTTCGAGCTTTAGCGGCGCCAGTTCCAACGCCACCGCCTGGTCGAGCTTTGTTGCCGCTTCGATGCGGTTTTGCGACAGCGCTTCGCCCGCTTCCAAGTAAGCAGTGCGGGCCCGATCGCGGTCTTCGGTCAACCGCTCGACTTCACCGCTCTTGTTGTCCAGATTTTCCAATTGGCCGGCAATTTTCGTCCTGACCTCGGGTAACTCGTCGGCCTTCACCCGATGCTTGCGGGCAAGTTCGCGTATGGCGAACAGCCGTTCCTCGATGTCTTCGGGCGTCCCAGCTTCGTCGTCGAAAGCGATGCTCGCTGAGCGCAGAGCATTTACCGCCTCGGCGCTTTCGGCCGCGGCCCGTTCCAACGCCGCGATAACCGGGGCGAATATCCCGGTGTCGTCGCCGCTCGCGCGTTCGAGATGGGCCTGGGCTTTGCGCAAGGCATCTTCGATTGGGAAGCGGCCGGCGACTTCCTCGCGGGCGCTGTCGAGGCCGGCGGTCAGTCGATCCCGGTTCATCAGCGCCGCGCGTTTGCCCGTGAGTTCGTCCTCCTCGCCGATCCGCGGATCGAGCGAAACGAGCTCGCCCAAGGCGTGGCGCAAATAATCCTCGTCGGCCGCTGCTTTCTCCATGCCAGCGATCGCCTCTGCGAGCACTTCCTCGGCGCGGCGCCAGGCGAGGTGATTCGTGCGCGTTGCACGAGCGCGTTCGGTCAATCCGCCGAATGCGTCGAGGATGCCGCGATGGGTTGCTGGATTGAGGAGGCCGCGTTGCTCGAATTGCCCCTGGACCTCGACCAACAATTCGCCGACGCGGCGCAGTAGGCCGACGCTGGCCGGCTGGTCGTTGATAAAGGCGCGGGTCCGCCCGTCACGGTTCAACACCCGGCGGAGCACCAACGCCCCGTCGATTTCGAAGCCCTGTTCGGCCAAAAGAGCGCGCACAGGATGGTCGTCCGGCGCCTCGAATACGGCGCACACCACCGCCCGATCAGAGTTGCTGGCGATTAGGCCGACGTCGCTGCGCTCGCCGAGCGCCAACCCGAGCGCATCGAGCAGTATCGATTTGCCGGCCCCGGTTTCGCCTGTGAGTACGCTCAAGCCGCCCCGAAAGTTCAAATCGAGGCGATCGATGATTACGACATCGCGGATCGAGAGGCCGGCGAGCATGCGCTCCTTGGTATCAGAAAAGCCACCGCAATACTTTGCGCGTAAAGGAAACTGGTTTTTCGAGCGGCTTACCGCGCTTGATTTCCTTGCCGGTGACGACCGAGTAGCTGTCGATATACCACTCGCTGGCAGGGTAGTTGTAGCCGAGTACGGCGGCGATTTTGCGGGCCTCGTCGGTGACGCCGAGGGCGGCGTAGGCGGCGGTCAACCGATAGAGGGCTTCGGGAACATGGCTCGTCGTCTGGTACTTCTCGACAACGGTTCGGAACCGCCCGATGGCGGCGAGCTGACGGTTGCGTTTGAGGTAGAAACGTCCGACATCCATCTCCTTGCCGGCGAGATGATCGCGCACGAGGTCTATTTTGCGCCGCGCGTCGCGAGCGTAGCGCGAGTTTGGATTGCGCCGCACCAACTCCTCGAAACTCTTCATCGATTGCCGCGCGGCGCTCTGGTCCCGGCGGATATCCTTGATCTGCTCGTAATAAGCCTGACCCTTGAGGTAGCGGGCGTAGGCGATATTTCGGCTATTGGGATGGAGCTGGATGAAGCGGTCGAGCCCGATGATCGAATCGTCATATTTTTTGTCGCGGTATTTGGCGTAGGCCGACATCAACTGGGCGCGGTTTGCCCATTGTGAATAAGGGTGCTGGCGGTCGACATCATCGAACTTAGCGGCGGCATTCTTGTAGCTTTGCGCCAGTAACAGGTCCATTGCCTGATTATAGAGAGTGCCGACGCGGGCTTCCGAATAGTTGGCCTTCTTTTTGTCATCCTTCGAGCTACAGGCCTGAAGCGACAGGACGATCGCCGAAGCCACCATAAGGGCGGTCAGGATACGAGTGATTGTACGCTGAGTGTTCATGGCGCTGTGCTGTAAATGCGGTAAGCGGTTTGGCTCGTGCAAGGCGACTGTTCGGACACCTAATTAGACCCATGATCCAATAAGGCGCCCTTATTAGCAGGTCGCGGACCGTCGCGGAAAGGCAAAATGCCGTATTAGTGGCTACGAAAAAATGTGCTTTGCAGCACCTAATTGCAAGATCGACGTCAATTTCAAGAAGCTTCAGGCCGTTGCGGCGGCGGCCACGGGGCTGCTCATCGCGGCAATAGCGGGGCGGGTTTCGCTGAAATCGGTGTAGCGCCAGGCCGTGGAATCCTCCATCAGCGCCCTCAATAATTCATGATTTAGAGCGTGGCCCGAGCGAAATCCGTGGAAGTGGCCAAGGATGCAGCCGCCGGCAAGGTAGAGATCGCCGATCGAATCGAGCACTTTGTGGCGCACGAACTCGTCCTCGAAACGCAAGCCGTCATCGTTGAGGATACCGTCGCCACCGACGACAATGGCGTTATCCAGCGATCCTCCGCGGATCAGCCCGGCGGCGCGCAGCTCTGTAATCTCGTGCTCGAAGCCGAAGGTGCGTGCTCTGGCGATTTCCGATTGAAATGTGCCGTTTACCAGGCTGGTGAAGAATTGTTGGTGTTGAATGAACGTGCCTTCAAAATCGATCTCGAAGCTGATCGAGGGGCACCGCCCTGGGCTCAAGACCGCCGAATGCCGGTCGTCGCCCACGCTGACCGGTTTCAGAACCTCGATCAGGCGCCGCGCCACCGGTTGCTCGGCCAGCCCCGCGCACTCGATCAAGAACAGGAAGGGTTCCGCACTACCGTCCATAATTGGTACTTCAGGCCCGTTGATCTCGATCAGGGCGTTGTCGATCTCGGCGCCCGAAAGCGCCGCCATGAGATGTTCGATAGTGCCGACGCAAACACCGTCGGCATTGCCGACGGACGTATTGAGCCTGGCATCGACGACCGTATCCCATCGCGCCGGAACCTCGCCGCCGCCACCGGCCACGTCGGTCCGCCGAAAGATGATGCCAGTGTTGGGGTCGGCAGGGTTGAGGGTCATCGAAACCTTGGCGCCGGAATGAAGGCCGACGCCGGAGCAATCGATGGAAGACTTCAGAGTGTGCTGAAGCGCGCCGTTGATCTGATGTGCGCCAGGCGCCATCCCCAAGCCTCCCCTAATTTCCACGCGCCGCACTCATTCTTTTTGCGCGGTCGTTATTTTACAGACCTCCGGCCACGATCCCTGATAACGGGACGACCGCACCCGCTTCATCTAGCAGGCGCGGCCGATCCCCTCAAATCACTCTTTGTTTCAAAATGTTATGGCGCTTGGACGGCGCAAACCCTGGCGATTCTCCTCAATTCGCTTGGCGTCGTAGAAATGCCGGGATCTCGAGGATTTCGGCGCTCTCGAATTCCGCTTCTCCTGGGGATTCCACCGCCGATTTGAGTTTATCCGGCTCGCTCTCAGCTTCGCCGGCCGGCGAGTCGTCGCTCTCCGGTTTATCGGCTGTTTCCCTGGGATATTCATCATCGTCGTCGCTGTTGTCGATGAGCAAGCCAAGCAGGCGCGAGCCCCGGCGGCGACGCCTACGCTTCGTCGGCCGTCGGCTATCGGCCGTCGGCACTTCTTTGACGATGGGAGGGACTATCTCCTCAGCAGCCTCCACTCCAGGCGCGAATTGCTCGCCAGCATCCTCGATCGTTGCCTTATCCTCATGGGTTGCGCCGAAAATACGCTCGCGGCGATCGGCGAGCTCGACCTCCGCTTCCGGCTCGTCGGTGTCCTGGGAGGCCTTGAACAGATCTTCGTTTTCGACCACTCCTTCGGCTTCCGCCTCTTCGCGTTCTTCAAGCGTGATCGCCGGCTCGTCAATCGGCTCCTCCTGGGCTTGTGATGCGGCAAGAGGTTCAGCAATGGGTGGCTCGTATTGGGGTCTTTCCTCACGTACGCGGATCGGCAGGCTCTGCTCAGCTCCGGCACCAGTGATGCCGGTGGCGAAGATCGAAACCCGGACCTTACCCTGCAATCCTTCATCGAAGGTCGAGCCGAAGATGATATTGGCGTCGGGATCGACTTCCTCTCGGATGCGGTTGGCGGCCTCGTCGACCTCGTATAGGGTCATGTCGTTGCCGCCGGTGATGTTGATCAGCACCCCGCGCGCGCCGCGCAGCGAGACGTCGTCGAGCAGGGGGTTGGAAATTGCCGCGTCGGATGCCTTGACCGCCCGGCCTTCGCCCTCGGCCTCGCCCGCGCCCATCATCGCCTTGCCCATCTCGCTCATCACCGTGCGGATATCGGCGAAGTCGAGATTGATCAATCCCGGCATGGTCATAAGATCGGTGACCCCGCGAACGCCGGCATAGAGCACGTCGTCGGCCATCTTGAAGGCATCGGAGAAAGTCGTTTTTTCGTCCGCCACCCGGAACAGGTTCTGGTTGGGGATGACGATCAGCGTATCGACAATCTCCTGTAAATCGTCGAGCCCTTCCTCGGCGATCCGCATCCGCTGGGTGCCTTCGAAATGAAAGGGCTTGGTGACGACGGCTACTGTCAGCAGGCCCTGTTCGCGTGCCAGCCGGGCGATTACCGGAGCGGCACCGGTGCCGGTGCCGCCGCCCATGCCGGCGGTGATGAAGGCCATGTGGTTGCCTTGCAGATGATCGCTGATCTCCTGCGCGCCTTCCTCAGCCGAGGCGCGGCCGATCTCCGGGCGGGCGCCTGCGCCCAATCCTTGGGTGATGGTTGAACCAAGCTGGATTTTGCGTTTCGCCGAAGTCAGAGAGAGAGCCTGGGCATCGGTATTGGCAACGACGTATTCGACGCCTTCGAGCTCGGACTGGATCATGTTGTTGACGGCATTGCCGCCGGCGCCGCCGACACCGAATACCAATATCTTCGGCGTGAGTTCGGTCGGTACTTTTGGCGTGCTCAGATTGATTCCCATAGCAACCTCCGATTCACTTTGTTGGGGTTTTGGAATCCAAGTCGCCGGTGGCGACCGGGATTTTCTACGATTCGAGCTGGAATTAGAAGTATTCATGCAGCCATTGACCGATTCGGACGAACAGACCGGCCGACCCTGTGTTGTGGTGTGATGGGTGGTGGTGTGACGGACTATGTTGTGAGGCGCGCTTACCGCCGGTGCCGGGCGGCGCCATCGCGTAGTGCAGCAACCCCGCAGCGACGGCAAACGCCGGACCCGAGACCGACTCCGCCAGGGCGGTGATTGGCGCCGGCCGGCCGAGACGCACCTGGACGCCGAAGATATTGCCGGTGATCTCGGCAACGCCCTGTAGCTGGCTGGCGCCGCCGGTCAGAATAATCCGCCGGATGCTGGCCACGCCGGGGCCGTCCCTTTCGATCAGCTCGGCCATCAACTCGAAAGTTTCCTCGATGCGCGGCCCGATCATGCCGGCGATCTCCGCCCGCGACGCCTGGCCGATCTCGTCCGACAGGTCGCCGGCGATCTGAGGCACGCCGATCAGCCGATCCCCATCGGAACTAGTGGCGACGGCAGTACCGAAGAGCGTCTTGATCCGTTCTGCATCGGCGAGGGGTGTCGCCAGCCCATGCGCCAGATCGGCGCTCACATGGCGGCCGCCGACCGGCACCCGGCCGGTGAACACAAGTTCTCCCTCCTCGAACGAGGCCAGCGTGGTCGTGCCGCCGCCCATATCTATGATGGTGACGCCAAGTTCGGTCTCATCAATGGTGAGGCAGCCGAGCCCAGCGGCGTAGGGCGAAGCGACCAACGCCTCGCATTCCAAGTGGCAGCCGGCGACGCAACTTTTGAGGTTCTGGATGGCGCTTGGCTCGGCGGTAACGAGATGCATATCGACGCCGAGCCTTTGCGCCGCCATGCCGCTGGGGTCCTTGATCCCTCTGGTGCCGTCGAGGCTGAAGGCGACGGGGATGGCGTGGATCACCTCGCGCTCGACGCCATTGCGCCACTGCTGGCCCTGATCAAGCAGGCGCCGCAGGTCGGCTTTGCTAACCTGATGACCGGGCACCGTGACCTCGGCATTGGTCCGCGCCGAGCGTGGGTCGCCGGCCGATACATTGACCACCACACCGGTAATCGTGGCGTCGGCCATTTCCTCGGCCGTGTGGACGACCGCGCGCACGGCGTTGCGGGCCGCTTCCATATCAACGATCGAGCCGCCCTTGATGCCCTTTGAGACCTGGTGACCGATGCCGATGATCCTGGGGGCGCAATCGTCCCCAAGCTCGGCGATCAGGCAGCAGACCTTACTTGTCCCGATATCGAGCGCTGCGGTCAGAGGTTTTCGTGACTTACTCAATTCCGGTCGGGGCTCCCTACCCAAGTTATCGCGTTGTTTTCATTGGCGATCATGTGCTGCGTCCCGGTCCGTCCTGGCGCGGCGGTAGTGGCGGCAGCTTGCCCGGCGCCCGCAAGATGATCCGGTCGGGTAGCCGCAGGTCGATGAGGATGATCCCGCGGTCAAGGAGGTTGTGCCGAGCCTCGAGTCGGGCAAAGCGCAGCCAGGCTGCCGCCGGTTTGTCTTGAGGAAGCATCAACACGACGCCGTTGTCGAAGACGATATCCCAGCGCCGTTTACCGAGCCGGCGGGACGATGCGACCCGCTTGGCCAGCTTCGGTTGGGTGGCGAGAAATTCGAGCAGCCGGCCGACGGCGACCGGGGCGCCGCGCCCGGCGACCAGAGGCAGCGCCGCCCAGCGTCCGGGCCTGCGGGTCCGAATGGCGACCCCGTCGCCATCAACAAGCAGGGTGCGGCCGCCCGAGTGCCACCGCGCGATCGGCCGCCGCTCGGTTATACCGACATAGATCGTGTCGGGCAGTCGGCGCTCGACGACGGCCCGGGCGACCCAAGGAAGAGCCTCGATGCGCGCCTTTGCCCCTTCGAGGTCGAAATTCAGGATCGCTGTACCAGGCCGGGCACCGAGCGCGCGTTCGATCGCCTGCCGGTCGGCCCGGCGGCGGCCTTCGATCTTTACAATTCCAAGCGTTAACTGAACAGTGCTCATAAGTTGCGCCTGGCCAGCGACAAACCAGGCTTCGGCGCGATCGAAATGACCGGCTTGCCACAGCCACAATGGCGATGTCAGCAGGGCCGCCGCCAAAATCCGACGAAGAGTACGGCGCAAACGGTCCCGGTGGCGCTCCCACCGCCGAGCCCAACGGCCCTTGGCGGAGTGAGCCGGCGAGCGGTCATGCCAGCGCACCGGCGGCAGGGCCAGCTCGCCCTGACGATGGGCCGGCGTGCCGGCGAAGCGGAGTTCCTGCCGCGACGATTGTGCGCGTCGGCCCTTGCCGTCCCCGGAAGGCACAGTGGCGGCTGCCCGGACGATGATGTCGACCGGGTTCATGCGTCGCACTCCGCATGCTCCACCATCCACACTACAAGGTCATCAAACGACATTCCGATATGGGCGGCTTGTTCCGGCACTAGGCTCATCGGTGTCATGCCGGGTTGGGTGTTGACCTCGAGGATGTAGATGGCGCCGGGACCACCCTCGGCTTCGTCGTAGCGGAAGTCGGCCCGGCTACAGCCGCGGCAGCCGAGGGTCTGGTGGGCCAGGGCGGCCAGGCGCATGGCCTCGTCGTAGATCGCCTTGGGCACCGGCGCCGGGACCACATGGACCGCCGCCTTTTCCTTGTCGTATTTGGCGTCGTAGTCGTAGAAACCTTGCTGGGGCTGGACCTCGGTGACCGCCAGCGCGCGCTCGCCGATAACGCCGACTGTAAGCTCGCGGCCCGGCACGTAGCGCTCGACCAGCACCCGATCGCCGTAGGGCCAGGACCGGCCATCGAAGGGTGGCATATGGTCCCCGGATTGCACAATGTGGACGCCGACGCTGGAGCCTTCATTGATTGGCTTGATGACGTAAGGGCGTTCCATTACATCGCCGGCAAGAACGTCCTCGCGGGCTGAAATGACACCGTGCGCACAGCGGATGCCGACCGTTTCAAACAACCGCTTGGCCATCACCTTGTCCATCGCCAACGCCGAGGCGAGCACACCCGAATGGGTGTAGGGAATATTGAGGATGTCGAGCAGGCCCTGGATGCTGCCATCTTCGCCAAAGCGGCCATGCAGGGCGTTGAAGACTACGTCGGGTGCCGGATTGAGGGCCTTCATCAGTTTGCCCATATCGCGTTGAACGTCGATAGCGGTGACCGTAAAGCCGGCGTGTTCCAGGGCTTTGGCGCAGTTGGCGCCGCTATTCAAGGAAACCTCGCGCTCGGCAGACCAGCCGCCCATCAGCACGGCCACGTGCTTGCTCATGCTGGGTTCTCCGTTGGGGGCGTGGCCCGAACGCCGATGCAGCGGATCTCCCATTCCAACTCGATGCCGGTCTCCTGCAACACGCGCCGGCGGACGTCGTCGCCAAGATCCTCGAGATCGGCCGCGCTCGCCGTGCCCGTATTGATGAGGAAGTTGCAGTGCTTTTCCGAGACCATGGCGCCGCCACGCTTTAATCCGCGACACCCAGCTTTATCGATGAGCTCCCAGGATCTCGGGCCTTGTGGGTCCGTGCCTTGGGGATTCTTGAAAGTCGAGCCGCCGGTGCGCGTGCGCAGGGGCTGGCTTTCCTCGCGGGCCTCGTTGATGCGCTCGATCTCCCGACCAACGACGTCTTGCGAAACCAGCGCTCCCTTGAGCGAGGCGCCGGTCAGGATCCATTCCTCGGGTAGCTCAGAATGGCGGTAGGCGTAGCCGAACTGGGCGATCGGCAGGAAGTGGAGCTGGCCGGCGCCGTCGATCGCCTTGGCCTGGATCACCACGTCGGCCATCTCGCTGCCATAGGCGCCGGCGTTCATGCGCAGGGCGCCGCCGATTGTGCCGGGGATGCCGGCGAGAAATTCCAAACCGCCCACCGCTTGGTCCCCGTGGGAACCGATCCCGGCATCGCGGCAGGCACGGGCGACCTGGATGCTGGCCGCGCCGGCGCCGACATTGACCAATACGCCTGCGCCTTGCGATGCCGCCGGCTCGAAATCGACTTCCTCGAAGACAGCGCCGACTGTGATGTCGCGGAACGAGCGGCCGAGGCGGATGACGACTCCGCCGATCCCGCCATCGCGAATCAGCAGGTTCGAGGCGCCGCCGATGAGGGTGACCGCGACGTCATTCGGCTTGTTAGCGATGAAGAAGGATAGATCTTCGCGGTCGGCCGGGTGGAAAAGCACTTCCGCCGGGCCGCCGACGCGGAACCATGTATAGCGATCGAGCGGGGCATCGGCGACATATTCGCCGCGCACCGGGGGTAGCCGGTCGACCAGACTGGGCGCCTTACGGACGGCCGCCATCATTGCTTGGCTCTCGTCTTCGTGGTGGCCTTGGGTTTGGCGCGGGGCAGATTTTCGAGTTCGCGGGGTAGGCTATGGGCCCAGTTGGTGATGCTGCCGGCGCCCAGGCAAATCACGAAGTCGCCCTTCTTGGCGTGCTCGGCGACCAGCCCGGCAAGCGCTTGAGGCCCATCGAGGGAGAGCACATGGCGGTGGCCGTGGGCCCGCAAACCCTCGACCAGCGTATCGCGGTCGAAGCCTTCGATGGGGTCCTCGCCGGCTGCGTGAACCGGGGCCACGATAACCGTATCGGCGTCGTTGAAACAGGTGCAGAAATCCTCGAACAAGTCGCGCAGGCGGGAGTAGCGGTGGGGCTGGACGACGCCGATGACGCGCCCACGGCCGGCTCCGCGGGCGGCTTTCAGAACGGCGGCGATCTCGACCGGGTGGTGAGCGTAGTCGTCGACGATGATGACGCCGCCGACCTTGCCGGTCCTCGTGAAGCGGCGATTGACGCCGGCGAAGTTAGCCAGCGCTTTGCGCAACACGGGTTCTTCAATTTCAAGCTCGAGGCCGACGGCGATAGCGGCCAGCGCGTTGAGCACGTTGTATTCGCCAACCATCGGCAGCTTGATGCCTTCGATCGTGTAGGGCTTGGCGCCGGCCCGGTCGCGCACGATGACATCGAATATCACGCCGGAAGGGCCGAACCGGGCGTTGACACCGCGCACGTCTGCCTGCCGGCTGCGCCCGTAGGTAACGATCCTGCGGTCGGGAATGCGGGCGACCATCGACTGAACCTCGGCATGATCGACGCACAGCACCGCCAGCCCGTAGAAGGGCACGTTGCCGACGAAGGAATCGAAGGCATCGCGCAATGCGTCGAACGAGCCGTAATGGTCGAGATGCTCGGGGTCGATGTTGGTGACTATTGCGAACGCCGCCGGCAACTTCACGAACGTGCCGTCCGATTCGTCGGCCTCGACCACCATCCAGTCGCCCTCGCCGAGGCGCGCGTTGGTCCCGTAGGCGTTGATGACGCCGCCATTGATTACCGTCGGATCGAGCCCGGCCGTGTCTAGCAGAGAGGCGATCAGCGAGGTCGTCGTCGTCTTGCCATGGGTGCCACCGACGGCAATTGCCCATTTCAGGCGCATCAGTTCGGCCAGCATTTCGGCCCGCCGCACGACCGGCAGCAAGCGCTCGCGCGCGGCCACGACTTCGGGATTGTCTGTGTTGACCGCCGAGGAGATGACGACCACCTGGGCGTCGCCCAAATTTCGTGGCTCGTGGCCGATGGCGACGGGAATCCCGAGCTCTCGTAGGCGCCTGACATTGGCGCTTTCGGCGATGTCGCTGCCCTGCACCGTATAACCAAGATTGCTCAGGATCTCGGCGATACCGCTCATGCCGATGCCGCCGATGCCGATGAAATGCAGGGTGCCGATATTGAGGGGCAGGGTGCTGATCATGCCGCGTTCCCCGCATGTCTTGCAGGCCCTGGAACGAGGCCCAGTACCATCTTGGCGAGGCGCTCAGCGGCGTCGGGGTGGCCGATCTTCCTGGCCTGCTTGGCAGCACCAGCGAGTTCGGCCGGGCGGTCAAGTAACTCAGCGATGCGTTCGGCCAGCCAGGCGGCCGTGAATTGCGGTTGCGGCGCCAGCCAGCCGGCACCGGCCTGCGCCACCGCCCGCGCGTTGGCCGTCTGATGATCGTCGGTGGCATAGGGGTAGGGCACCAGGATCGCCGGCCGTCCGGCGGCGGTCAGCTCGGCGATGGTCGAGGCGCCGGCCCGGCAGATCAGCAGGCTCGCTGTTTTCAGTCGCTTGGGGACGTCGTCAAAGAAGCTGGCAAGAATGGGTTTGAGCCCGGCCTCGGCGTAGATGCGCGCGGCCTCCTCGATATCTTCCTCGCGACATTGCTGGGCAATGCGCAGGCGTTTGCGCTTGGACGGGGTTAGCATAGCCAGCGCGGCGGGGACGATTTCGCTGAATACCCGCGCGCCCTGGCTGCCGCCCAGCACTAGAAGGTTTACCGGTTTCCCTTTGGCGATATTGGGGTAGGGCGCACCGGCGAGGGCCGCGATCGGTGCCCGCACCGGGTTGCCGGTGACCACCAACTTGCCGAGATCGCCGGGCCGCACGCCGTGCACATCAGGATAGGCGACTGCGATACGCCGGGCGCGGCGGGCGAGGAAACGGTTGGCCCGGCCGAGGACCGCGTTCTGCTCATGGAGCGCGCTGGGGATACCGAGCCAGCCGGCGGCGATCATCGCCGGGAAAGATGCGTAACCGCCGAATCCGACCACCACCGTCGGCTTCAGCCGTTTGAGCAGCGAGCGCGCCTGGAAAGTCCCCAAGGCGATGTCGGCGAGCCCCAGAAGGCGCGCTATCGGGCCGCGCCCGGTAACCTGCCCGGCGCGCAGCTTGTGAGTATCGATTTTCTGCAGCGTCTCTCCGTAAGCGCCGCCACGGCGGTCGGTGACCAGTGCCACACGGCAGCCCTTGCCGATCAAGGCGTTGGCCAGCGCATCGGCCGGGAACATGTGCCCACCGGTGCCGCCGGCGGTCAGCACGATCAACGTCTTGCTGGTGCCGGTCATGGGTTGCCCACCGTGCCGGCGCCCTTGCGGGTGAGGGCCAATAACATACCCATGCCAAGCGCTAGGGCCATCAGGGAGGAGCCACCATAAGAAAGGAATGGAAGGGTCATGCCCTTGGTCGGGATCAGGCTCAAGCTCGAGGCCATGTTGATCAAGGCCTGGATGCCGAAGCCGGCGAGTAGGCCGACTGAAGCCAGAAATACGAACAAATTGCTCTCGGTATGAACCCGCGCCATGCCGCGCAGGACGATGAAGGCATAAAGGGCGACAATGGCGAGGCCGGCGATCAGGCCGAATTCCTCGCCGGCCACCGCGAAGACGAAATCGCTGTGGGCATCGGGCAGCATTGCCTTGACAGTGCCCTCTCCGGGGCCTCGCCCAAAGAGGCCGCCATTGGTGAAGGCCTCGAGCGCGCGGTCGATCTGATAGGTGTCGGCGCCGGCCGGGTTCCTGAAGGCGTTGATGCGGCCGGCGACGTGAGGAAAGGTATAGTAAGCGGCGACCATGCCGCCCAGGCCAAGCCCGGTGATCGAGCCGACCCAGATGATCGAAATGCCGGCGACGAAAAGCTGGACCAGGCAGACGGCAACCACCAGCCCGGCGGTACCGAGGTCGGGTTGCAGGACCAGAAGCCCGACGACGAGAGCAGCGGCACTGAGTGCGATCACCATGCCGGGGAAGGCGATTTGCCGGCGGCCTTGCGCGATCATCCAGGCGGTAAATACGGCGAGTGTCGGTTTCAATATCTCCGATGGCTGGAAGGACCGCCCGGCGATGGTCAGCCAGCGTCGGGCGCCGTTCTGCTCGGCACCGATCGCAAGCGTCAACACCGTCCCGGCGAGCGCCAGAAAAAAGAGGACCACCGCGAGGCGTTTGACCGATCGGGCCGATAATAGGGAGACGGCCAGCAGCAGGGCGAAGGCGATGGGCAGAAGGACTGCCTGCTGGCGGACGAAATGAAAGCTGTCGAGGCCGATGCGGCCGGCGGCCGCCGGTCCGGCGGCGTAGATCAGCAACCCGCCGACGGCAGTGAGAACGGCCAGCGCCGCGAGGCTCCATTTGTCCACCGTCCACCACCAACGGCTCAGAACGCTGGTATCGGTGCGCGCAAAATAGCTGCTCATTGCAGCCCTCCCGCTGGCACATGCTCGACAGATGGGCCGCGCGCGCCTGGCAATGCTTCGACCAGCGCGCGAAAACGCTCGCCCCGGGCGGCGAAGTTGGGAAATTGATCGAAAGACGCGCAAGCCGGCGACAGCAGCACCGTTGCCTTCGGCTCATCGGTCTCGTTGCCGGCGGCCAAATGGGCAGCGGCTACTGCGGCGTCTAGGTCGCCCGATTGGGTGCAGTCGACCGAGCCCAGAAGCGTTCTGGCAAAGGCGTCGCCAGCTTCGCCGATCAGATAGGCGTGCGAGATGCGCGTAAAATAGGGCTTCAGGGGCTCGATGCCCCCTTCCTTGGCCTGCCCGCCGGCGATCCAATGGATGCGCTTGTAGCAGCCGAGCGCCTTCGAGGCCGCATCGGCGTTGGTCGCCTTGCTGTCGTTGATGTAGGCGGTGCCGTCGATCACCGCGACGATCTCCTGGCGGTGGGGCAATCCGCGGAAACCGGCAAGACTGGCAGCTGCGCTTGCCCTGCTGGCGCCACCGGCAATGACGGCCGTGTAGGCGGCGGCGGCGTTCTACCAGTTGTGGGCGCCGGGCAGGGTAGAGATATTGCGGAGATCGCCGGCGATATTGTTGCCGCCATCGGTATCGTCGTAAAGAATCCCATCAACTACGTAGACGCCGCCGCGCACCGGCCCGGCGCTCGATATCGGGATGAGGCGTTGGGCGCCCTCGCCGGACAACTCGTAGTAGATCTGCTGGCTGTGTTCATCGTCGATGCCGACGATCGCGGTGCAGCTTGAATTCTGGCCTGCGAAGATGCGGCGCTTGGCGGCGATGTAGCCTTCGAGCCCGCCGTGGCGGTCGAGATGGTCGGGCGAGACATTGAGCAACACTGCGACGTCGAAGGTAACTTCCTTGGTGCGTTCCAGTTGGTAGGAGGACATCTCCAATACGTAGGTTCCGTCACTACCGAGGGGTTCGAACCCGAGGACGGGGGGCCCCAGGTTGCCGCCGACCTCGATCGTCTTCCCGGCAGCCTGCAGGATATGTCCGATCAGCGCCGTCGTTGTCGATTTACCGTTCGTTCCAGTGATGCCGATGGTGCGCGCGCGCCGCTGGGCCCGGCCCAGTAATTCGATATCTGAGACGATCTCGCTGCCGGCTTCCATGGCCGCTTTTGCAATCGGATGAGGGGCGGGGAAACGGTGGGGGATACCGGGGCTGAGGACCAGCGTGCGAACCTCTCCCCAATCGCAGGCGTGCAAGTCGGTCAGCTGTACACCGTCCCGCTCGGCCACCTCGCGCCGAGCTTCGTCATCATCCCAGGCCAGTAGCACGGCGCCGCTTCCGGCCAGCGCCTTGGCGGCGGCCAGCCCGGAAACCCCCAGGCCGAGGACGGCGATCGGCGTGCCGTCGATGTTGGGGATCCGGATCACGCCTACCTCAGCTTCAGCGTCGAAAGGCCAACCAACGCCAGGATCGATGCGATGATCCAAAAGCGGATCACAATCTTCGACTCGGCCCAGCCTTTTTCTTCGTAATGATGGTGTAGCGGCGCCATTCGGAAGACCCGCTTGCCGGTGAGTTTGAAGGAAATGACCTGGACGATCACCGAAACCGCCTCGAGGACGAAGAGACCGCCGACGATGGCCAGGACCAGCTCGTGCTTGGTGACCACCGAAATGGCTCCCAGCGATCCGCCAACGGCCAGCGAGCCCGTGTCGCCCATGAAGATCATCGCCGGTGGCGCGTTGAACCATAGAAATCCGAGGCTGGCGCCGACCAGAGCGCCGCAGAATACGGCCAACTCACCCGATCCCACGACGTGGTGGACTTGCAGATAGTCAGCAAATTTCACATTGCCGACGAGGTAGGCGACGAGCCCGAAGACGCCAGCGGCGATCATCACCGGAACGATTGCCAACCCGTCGAGTCCATCGGTCAGGTTGACCGCGTTGGAGGCGCCGACGATGACCACCACGGCGAAGGGTATGAAGAACCAACCGAGATTGACCAGCGTGTTGATGAAGGGAATGGCAAGACTGGTGGTAGACGGATTTCCGTCGGGCATAGCCACCCAGAAAATCACCGCCAGGCTTATACCGAGTTGCCCGGCCAGTTTAAGCTTGCCCGAAAGCCCGCCGGTGCTCCGCCGGGTCAGCTTTATGTAGTCGTCGATCGCGCCGATCAGACCGAAGCCGACGGTTACGATCAACACCGCCCAAACCAGCTTGTTGTCGAGCCGCACCCACAGCAGCGTGCTGAACACAAGCGCCATGAGGATCAGCGCACCGCCCATGGTCGGGGTGCCGGCCTTTTCGATGATGTGCGATTTGGGGCCGTCGTCGCGGATCGGCTGACCTTCGCCCTGGCTCGCCTTGAGCCATCTGATCAGCGGCGGACCGAGGATGAAGCTGAGCAGCAGGGCGGTGACCACGGCGCCGCCGGTCCGGAATGTGATGAAGACGAACAGCCGAAGGGTGCCGAAATCATCGGCGAGCGGCGTCAGTATCTCGTAGAGCATACTTTGTCCCTTTATCCGTTGACCGCTACCGGTTGCGGCGCGCCGAGACCTCTGAGCGCATCGACCACAATGGCCATGCGGCTGCCGAGCGAGCCCTTGACCGTGACCACGTCGCCCGGATGCACCATTCCTGTGAGAAGCGTCGCCAGCGCTGACGAGTCGGCTGCGTGCGCCCCGCGCGAGGCCTCCGGCAGCGCCTCGGCGAGGTGGGCCATTTCGGGCCCCGCGGTGAAGACCAGATCGACGCTGCAGGCGGCTAGCGCTTCGGCCAGCCCGGCGTGGAGCGCCGGCGAGCGGGGTCCCAGTTCGAGCATGTCGCCAAGGGCGACGATGCGCCGCCCGCCCGGACCCGGTTTAAACTGGGACAGCGTTTCGAACGCTGCCCGCATCGAGGCCGGGCTGGCATTGTAGCTGTCGTCGATGACCTCGATCGGGCCGCCGGCAAGTTGGACGCGGATCAGCTCGCCCCGGCCCTTGGCCTGGGGGATTTCGGCCAAGTCCTCGGCGGCCTGCCGCAGATCGGCGCCGAGAGCGGCAGCGGTGGCCAATACACCGAGGCTGTTGAAGATCCAATGGCGTCCTGGCTGGCCGATCCGATAGGAGATCTGCTGGCCGTCGATCTCCGCTTTCACGTCGCTGCCGGCCGAATCGGGGTCGGCGTCGAGCAGCCGGGCGGTGGCTTCGGGATGGGCGCCGAAGCCGATGACCCGGTCGAGATTGCGCCCATACGCGGCGACAGCGAGGGTCGGGAAATAGGCGTTGTCGCGGTTGAGCACGGCGACACCGCCATCCATTCCATCGAATATCTCGGCCTTGGCGTCGGCAACCTCGCCGAGCGAATCGAAGAACTCGGTATGGGCCGGCGCGATTGTCGTGATGAGGGCGACGTGAGGGCGGACCAGATGGGAAAGGGGCGTAATCTCGCCGGGGCTGTTCATGCCCAGCTCGAAGACGCCGTAGGCGACCCTCGGGCGCATCCGGGCAAGGCTCAAGGGGACGCCCCAATGGTTGTTGAGGTTGCCGGTGGTGGCGGCGGTCTCGCCCTGCTTCTGGAGGACGAAACGCAGCGCTTCCTTGGTGCCGGTCTTGCCGACACTGCCGGTGATGCCAGCAATGCGGGCCTTGGTGCGAGTACGCGCCGCCCGTCCCAGAGCGTTGAGCCCAGCGAAAGTATCCTCGACCACGAGGGCTGGCTTGCCGGTGACCGTCGCAGCTTGGCTGACTACGCAAGCGGCGGCTTGGTTCTCGAATGCCGCATCGACATAGTCGTGGCCATCGAGATGGTCACCCTTGATGGCGATGTAGAGATCGTTTTGTTCGAGCGTGCGCGTGTCGATCGAAACGCCATCCGCTGTCCACGGCTCGTTCGAGCGGCCGCCGGTTGCTTTATCGGCCTCGGCCGAAGTCCACAGCGGGCGATCAGCCATCGATCCGCCCTCCGGTTTGGCGCAAGACCTCCCGAGCGACTTCGCGGTCGTCGAACGGCAGGGTCCGCTCGCTGACGATCTGTCCCGGCTCGTGGCCCTTGCCGGCGATAATCAGCAGATCGCCTGTCGTAAGCTCTTCGATGGCCGCTGCGATGGCTTGGGCGCGATCGCCGATTTCCTGGGCCTCGGGGCAACCTATCAGAACCGCGCGGCGGATCGCGCCGGCATCCTCGCTGCGCGGGTTGTCGTCGGTGACGATAGCGCGGTCGGCGAGACGGTGAACGACTTCGCCCATCATCGGGCGCTTGCCAGGATCGCGGTCGCCGCCGCAACCGAAGACCACGCAGAGCTTACCGTCGGCGTGCGGCCGTACCGCTTCAAGCACGGTCTGTAGGGCGTCGGGGGTGTGCGCGTAATCGACGTAGATCGCAGCGCCGGCGTGGCTGACGCCGACCGGTTCCATGCGTCCGGGAGCGCCTTTGAGGGCTTCGAGCGCTGGCGCGACGTCGCCGGCATCATCGCCGCAGGCGGTTACCAGGCCGAACGCCGCTAGCGCGTTCATCGCCTGGAATCCGCCGATCAGGTCGAGCGCGGTTTGGTATTTTTTGCCGAAGGCGGTGAATGTGATCTCGATTCCGTGCGCATGGGGGCGCAATCGGTCGAGCCTGATTTCGCGGGCGTTCGAGCCGTAGTCGATGATGCTGTGTCCGCCCCTCTGTGACGCCTCGCGGAAAGCATCGAAGGCTTCGCTGTCGGCGTTGAGAACCGCTGTTCCGCCCGGCGCCATTAGCTCCGAGAACAGGCGTAGCTTGGACTTCAGATAGGCCTGCATCGTCCCGTGGTAGTCGAGATGGTCGCGCGACATGTTGGTGAAGGCGGCAGCCTTCATCTCGACCCCATCGAGCCGATACTGTTCGAGCCCATGGCTCGAGGCTTCGAGCGCCAAATGCTCGACCCCATGCTTTGCCAACCCTGCGAGATCGGCGTGCAGCGCGACCGGGTCGGGCGTCGTCAACACGGCCGGCTTTTCGTATCCCGGAGCGCTGATGCCGAGTGTGCCGAGGCTCGCCGCCTTGTAACCCAGCCGGGTCCAGATCTGGCGGGCGAAGGTGGCGACGGAAGTTTTGCCGTTGGTGCCGGTGATACCGGCGATGGTTTTGGGCTGGTGACTATGGAAGCGCGCCGCCATCAATGCCAGACGGCGGCGAGGATTTTCATCTTCCAGGGTGGCGATGCCCGGGCCGGGCCCACTATCGCCGGCACCGGCCTCGCCGATACCCGGCGGGCCGAGGACGGCGATGGCGCCCCGTTCTATGGCTTGGCCGACGAAGTCGCGGCCATCAGCCCGCTCGCCGGGCAACGCAGCAAATAGATAGCCCGGCCCGACTGCGCGCGAGTCCGCAGTCAGGCCGAGGATATCGAGGTCGGCTACGGCAGGGGTCAAACCCGCCGGGCCGCTATCTGCGTTCCCGTCCATTAACTCGATAAGACGCAATCCTGCGTACTCCCGGCTTCATCCGCATCGGTGCCCACAGCCGGTCGTGCATATTTTCCTCGATCGGCTGAAGCTTAAGAATTGGCGCAATACGCGCGACAATCTTGGCGAAAGTAGGGGCCGCAACGAGCCCTCCTGTTGCTTTGAACCGCGTGTCCTTGTTGCCCTTGGGCTCGTCGAGCATGACAAGCAGGACGTAGCGCGGTCGGTGCATCGGGAAAGCGCCGATGAAGGACGACAACAGGCCTCGGGGTTTGCCCGGCGCACCGGTCGATTTATCGGCCGAGCCGGTCTTGCCGCCGACGAGATAACCTGGCGCCGCAGCCCGCCGCCCAGTTCCGCGCAGGACGACCTGTCGCATCAGATAACGGATACGCCGGGAAGTTTCTTCGGAGACGACCTGGCGTCCGCGCGGCTGCTCGCCATCCACCCGCTTAACCAGGGTCGGGGCGATCAGCCGGCCGCCATTGACGGTCGCGGCGACGGCGGCGCTGAACTGGACCGGGGTTACCGCGACACCGTGGCCAAAGGAAATGGTCATGGTATTAATCGGCCGCCAGTTTTTGGGCCACAGCGGAACGCCGATCTCGGGCACTTCGATCCGGGCGGGGTGCAGGAGACCGAGCGTATCGAGAAACTTGCGTTGGCGCGCTCCACCAAATGCCAGCGCCATCTTGGCCGAACCGATGTTGGAGGATTTCACGAAGATTTCGTCGACCGAGAGCCAGCGGCCGGCCGGCGAATAGTCGCGAATGCGAAATCGCGCGACCCGGATCGGCTGTCGCGCATCGAACCGGTCGGTCAAACGCGCGGTGCCGCTTTCGAGTGCCAGTGCGGTGTTCAGGATTTTAAATGTCGAGCCCATCTCGTAGACGCCGAGCGTCGCCTGGTTGAAGCGATTTCCGGCCGGCGCAGCGGTGGCATCGTTGGGATCGAAGTCGGGCAGGGAGACTATCGCCAGTACCTCTCCGTTGCTGGTGTTAAGCAGCAACGCGGTTCCGGCCTTGGCCCGGTAGCGCTTGATCGCCGCCGCCATTTCGCCGCGCAGGACATACTGGAGGCGGATGTCGAGGGAGAGCCGTATTGGCTTGCGGCTCTTACGGAGGCGCTCGTCGAAAAATTTTTCGATCCCGGCGAGACCGGAATTGTCGCGGTCCGTGAAGCCTAGAACATGGCTAGCGAGGCGGCCTAGCGGATAGACGCGGCGTTTGTCCGCACGCACGTATAGACCTGGAATTCCAAGGGAATTGACCGACTGGTATTGGTCTGGTGTGAGGTGCCGGCGCAACCAGATGAAGCGGCGATTGCTCTTGAGTTTGCGGAGGAGCTTCGCATGTTTCAGGTTCGGCAGGATGCGCACCAAATGCGTTGCAGCGGCCATCGCGTTGGGTACCTGTCTGGCGTCCGCATAGAGCGAGTAGGTTCGCAAGGTGGTTGCCAGGATGATCCCGTTCCGATCGAGGATCACCGCGCGCTGATCATGGGTATTCGTGCTAGCACGGTGCGCAACTTGCGGCGCGTTGCCGACGCTGAGCAGGGCTACATCTATCAGGCGCACGCCGAGCCCGGCGAAGGCGATGGCGAATACGAGGCTGGCCAGTACGACGCGGCCCCGGCCCGTCTCCAGCCGCCGGGCGGCGGCACCCTCGCGGCGCGGCCGGCGGGTCGGGCGCAGCGCCTCGCCGATGGTATGCCTACGCAGCCGTGCATCTGTCATGGTCATTGCGAAGCCTCCGCGTTGGCGGGTTGTTCGATACGTCCGGCAGGACCGAACCGATGCGGCAGTTCGGAGAAGACGCGGACGTTGCTGGGTGTCACTTGCCGCAGGCGCAGATATCGTTTGGCCAAACGTGCAAGGCGTTCGGGCCGGTTAAGGTAGGTCCACTCCGCCTCGAGCACTTCAATGGCGCGGCGGTCGCCAGCGGCTGTCCTGTCGATAGCGGCGAGACGGCGCTCGAGGATCTGCACTTCCTGTTTGAAGTGAAAGAGGCCGGTGACGAGGCCGGCGATGAGCAACAGCCAAATTGCGCCTACAGCCCGCGTCATGCCATCGCTCCATCATGCGCCGCATGCCGTGGCCAGGCCGGGGCGGGGGTCCGTTCCGCCGCCCGCAGACGGGCCGAGCGGGCACGGGGATTGCGCGCGATTTCGGCTGGTTGGGCCCGGAGCGGCCGCGCGGTGAGAGCCCGGAAGCTGGGGCTCAGCGGGGGCCTGTCCGCGGGGAGGTGGCGCGAGGCCCTGGGCGCGCGGCCGCTCCGGTGTCTGATGAAGTGCTTGACCTTGCGGTCTTCGAGGGAATGGAAGGAAACCACCGCCAAGCGGCCACCCGGCGCGAGGATCGCCTCGGCGCTTTCGAGGCCTCGGTCGAGCTCGCCGAGCTCGTCGTTGACTTCGATCCGCAACGCTTGAAATGTCCTGGTCGCGGGATCGATGCCGTCGGCTGACTTAGGCACGACACCGCGGACGATCCGGGCAAGGTCGTTGGTACGCGTTATCGGCGCCAGCTGGCGCGCTTCGACGATGGCCCGGGCGACGGCGCGGGCGTGGCGCTCTTCGCCGAAGCGGCGAATTAAAGCCGCGAGATCGCCCTCGGTCATGGTGTTGACGATGTCGGCGGCGCTGGCGCCCGCACGCTCCATACGCATATCGAGCGGACCCTCGAAGCGAAACGAGAAGCCGCGATCGGCGTCGTCGATCTGCGGCGAGGATACGCCGAGGTCGAGGGCGACGCCGTCGACGGCGCTCACCGCGTGGTCTTCTAGCAGCCGGTCCATGTCGCCGAAACGGCCGTGGATGAGACCGAGCCGGCCCGCATAGGTTTCGGCGAGCTTCTGCCCGCGGGCGATGGAATCGGGGTCGCGATCGATCCCCCAGACGCGGCAATCGGCGGCGTCCAGCAGAGCCCGCGAATATCCGCCCCCCCCGAAGGTGCCGTCGACGTAGACCGCCCCGGACCGGGGCTTCAGGAGGTCGATGACCTCACTTAGGAGAACAGGGGTGTGGTCCGGTGCGGTCACGCCGACGGCCCCCTCGCTCGGGGGAGGAGCCTCAGACTGGCACCGCCGGGGCGCGCCTGGTCATCTATTTTGGCCAGTTGATCGGCACGCCGTTCGGGTTGCCAGATTTGAAATGTCGGTCCGATGCCGACAAAGAGCGCCCTGCCTGCGATGCCGGCATGGGCTAGAAAATTCTGCGGCAGCTGAACGCGGCCGTTTTCGTCGAAAGGCAGTTCCGTCGACCGGGAGAGGATGCTCTCGGCCTGCAGGCGTTGCTCATCGGTATAAAGGCCGGGGTCGTCGATCGCTTCGGCAACCTGTGCGATGCGATTGTGATCGCAGGCATCGATGACGTCGTTTTCGAAGGACGGAGCGACGACGATGCCCTGATAAGTCTGGCCGGCGATGGCGATACGAAAACGCGCCGGCACGGAAACCCGCCCCTTGGCGTCAACCTTATTTTCGTAGCTGCCGATAAACGTCGCCATTATAATCCCCGAATTCCCAGGGTCCCGATGGCCCCTGGCCCCCACGAGTCCCGGAGCTTGTTTCCCCACTCCGGGTGGCGCCCGGCGGCATGAGCAGTGCCTCATACCGTTCATAGGCGTTCATGGGATATCATGGGATGATATGGCGGTCAATGTTAACAAACAGTAAAAATTGACCTACGCAAGTAGTGGTATGTCGCCAATCTAGTAAGCGCAGATATAGCGATACGGATAATTGTGTGCGCCAACGTGGTGTTGTGCCTGTTTTCTATGCATTAGTGTTGATGAATAGTTGTTGCTAGTTTGTTCTTAACAACAAATACTTCCAAAGACTTCGCTGAACCACAAACCGAAACCCAGTAATCTCAATTTCCGGACCTTATGGATTGGCGCTGCCGATCGCACAGGCGCTACCCAAGAATTGATCCGGTGTCCGGTAATACCAGAGAAGGACAACCAATCATTCCTATGACCGGTCGGTATAAATTCGAATAAAAGCGCCAGACGGCCTGTAAGCCGGGTTCTGTCCCCGCTGTGAGGCGGGAGATGGCCATTCATCTGGGACGCCCGTCGCCGAACGCCTCGTGCGGCCTACCCGGGCGGCGGCGCGAAAACACGCCTGGACCCGAAGGCCCGTGCCGCCCCTATTTGGCCTAGCTCCCGGTGGGGTTTACCTTCGCCGCCGCCGTTGCCGGAGGCGCGGTGCGCTCTTACCGCACCCTTTCACCCTTACCCGCAAACCCGAAGGCGTACAGGCGGTTTGCTTTCTGTGGCACTGTCCCTGGGGTCGCCCCCGCCGGGCGTTACCCGGCACCGTGTCTCCGTGGAGCCCGGACTTTCCTCACCCCGCCGAAGCGAGGCGCGGCCATCCGGCCGTCTGGCTTGGGTTCACTTAAGGAGTGGTGATTGATGGGTCAACCGGCGTATCGGCCCCCGGTGGTGGTCGGATCAGGATTCGAGCATTGCGCAGAGCGCCTGTAACCGCCCGGCTGTCCCGGCATCCGGCTCGCCGTCGAAGCGCGCTGGTCGGAAGTGGCGCTGAAAGGCAGCGATGGCGCGACGGCTGGCCTCGTCCAGTATGCCGGTGCCGGTGACCTCGTAGCCGAAGCGGGCGAGCATCATTTGCAAGCCGGCAATTGGCATTTCGGAGTCTTTTATCCCGTCGCCGGGCCACAGTCCGATCCCGGCGCCAGCGAGGCGCACCCAGTCGAACAATTCGCCCGGATCTTCCTTGCGCCCCGGGGCCACGTCGGAATGGGCCAGAACCCGGTGCGGCGGAATGGAGTGGCGGGCAAGGATGCTGGCGGCCAGCTCACACAGCGCCGCCATCTGTGCCTCGGGAAAGGCACGGTAGCCGAATTCGTGGCCAGGATTGACCAGCTCGATGCCGATCGAGCGGCCGTTGATGTCGCGGCTGCCGGCCCAGTAGCTTTTCCCCGCGTGCCAGGCGCGGCGATCTTCGTCGACGTGGCGATAGATCGTGCCGTCTTCATCAATGGTGTAGTGGGCACTGACTTTCGCCGCTGGATCGCATAGGCGTTCGAGGGCGGCCTCGGCGGTCCGCATGCCTGTATAGTGAAGGAGCAGGATATCGACTTGTATATCCGGCGAGCGGGCCTCGTGATTCGGCGAGGGGCGTTCGATCACGGCTCGCCGGTGGTCAGGCGCCGGCCCAGGGATTCGAGCTCGCCGCGGACATCCTCGTCGGGCTCGTCGCCGAGCGAGGCGTGGAGCGCGGTTTCCACCTGCGGGCCCCAACTTTCGGGCTCCATCGCGGCCATGATCTGGCAGGCCTGCAGGCGGTGGCGGATCACCGGGCTGCGCAAGGCAGCGACCGTGAGGCGTGCGCTGTAGGGTCCCCGCCGCTCGATTTCCTGCAGCACAAAATCGAGGCAACCGCGCACGTCCCAATCGTCGCCGAGGCCGAGTTCGAGGGCCGGGCCGCAGCCGATCTGATCGAGTGGCAAATTGACCTCGGCGAAATCGATGATCGTTTGCCTCTTCCTGCTGTCGCTTGTGCGCAGAAGATCGTAATAGAGTTTCTGGTCGTGCGGCGCCTTTTTCAATTGCTTGAAGCCGATCTCCCAGAGATCAATGCCGAGCACCTCGGCGCAGGCGAACGCAAGACCGCTTCTCGGCTCAGCGCCCGCTTGGTAAGCAGACCGCACCCGGTTGGCCCATTCGGGCGCCTGCAGTACGCGCTCGCTGCGACCGATCAGCTCGCGGCGGAGCAAATCGCTCCACCCCATCTCTCGGAGTTCTTGGCGGGTCTGTTCATCGGGCTCTTCGCGTTCTTCGGAGAATGCGACTTCGTGGACCGGGCGCAGCCAACGCAGCCATTCGGCGATCCTCACCACCGTGTAAAGCCTTTCTATCGAATCGCACCGGTGCTCGAGATGGCGCAGAAGATGGTCGACCGCGATGGGGCCCTCTGCATAGCCTTGGATGTCGACCGACGGGCCGCCGCCCTCGATCAATGAGAGGACGATGGTGCAGGCGCCGTCCAGCAATTCTTCGTCGATCGTTTCGGCGGCGAGCGCGCCGTCGAGGTCGCCGGCGGTGGCGCAAAGATAAGCGAGATAGCCGTCCTCGACCTCGTTGTCGCAACCCTTTCGCAAGAGCCAATCGCGGATGTCGGCGCGACGCAAAGCGGCGTCGGCGAGGCGCTCGACTAGGTGGATCTTGCCCCAGCCGCGCACGGTGCCGGCGAGTTCGAGCCAGTGATCGGCCGGCTCCTCGCACAGATTACCAATGGCGACTGCGGCGAAGAGGGTGAACTCGTCGTGCCGGGCCAGGGTCTTTAGGTTGTCGATGTCTTCGTCGGTGGCACCGAGGCCGAGGATCATGATGCCGAGCTTCAGCGGCTCGCGGTGGGCAGCGGTTTCGACGAGCCATTTGCCGACCGCCCATAAGCGCTCACGGTCGATGCTTTCGCGCGCCCGCAGGGCTTCGAGAATGGCGTCGCCGGCGGTGATCAACGATTCCTCGCGGGCCAACGTGTAGAGGCGCTCCATATCCTCCTCGGCGAGGGAAAGTGTGACCGCCTCGACCGCGTCGACCAAGCCAGCGGCGCGGGACTCGCTTTCTTCGTCTTCGGGCGTGATGGCGTGGTTGAGCAGGATCCCGTCAAGCGCACCGCCGGCGAATCGGACCTCGCCCAAATCCCAGTCGGTCAACTCGCCGTCGGGGAGGTCGAGTTCTTGGGCGCCGTCCCAGGCGCGGATCAGATCGAGAAGCGCCGGCGCTTCCGCGCCATGCCCACCGTGCGCTGCCGATCGCCCTGTCCAAAGTCTTTTCAGGAAGCCGAACATTCATCAGACCTCTGGTCCGCCGAACTTGGGCCGGCGCAGCACGATGATCGCCACCCCACCAAGCGTTGCCACGCCGCCAATGGCAATCGTCCAACTCAACGGCTCACCCAGCACAGCGACGCCGGAAAGCACGCCGACAAACGGGACCAAAAGCGTAAACGGCATGGTCTGGTTGGTCGCGTATTTTCCGATCATATAGTACCAAACACCGTAACCGATCACGGTTACAATTACCGACATATAAGCGATCGCCGCCCATTCAAGCCAGCCAGCGTTGGTTAGCGCGGCGATCTGTCCTTCCTCCAGCACCAATGAGGCAAGCAGAAGCTGCGGCGCGGCCAGTAGCGAAATCCAGGCATTGAGCGCCAAGCCGTCGATCCGCTTCAGTCGCTTGATCTGGATATTGGCGACCGCCCAGACAGCCGATGCGCCGATCACCATCAACAGATATACAAGGTCTGTCCTGACCGTCGGCGCGCCGGCGACAACGACGATCCCAGCGAAAGCGAGCGCCATGCCGAGCCCACGGCGCCAGCCGAAATAGTCCTTGAACAGTACGGCGGCGAGGATGGCGGCAATGGGGACTTGGAGTTGAATGGCGATTGCGGCGATCGAGGCGGCGACCTTGGTCAAGCCGATGAACATGAGGCTGAAATGCAAGCTGCCCATGGTCACCGACAGGATCGCGATCTGTTTCCACATTCCCTTGGGCCGGGGCGCGAACCAGACCAGCGCCAGGGCCACGATCCCAAAACGCAAAGCCATCATGAACAAAGGCGGGAAGACCTCGAGTCCGGTCTTGGCGACGACGAAATTAAAGCCCCAGATGATGATGACGAAGAGGATCAGGACTGTATGGCCGAGGCTCACGGCGAGGCCATCATTTCACGCAAATCCTCAAGCTCGACCCAGCGATCCTCTGCCGTGATCAGCTCGCCGCGCGCCGTATCGAGGCGGCCAGCGGCGGCCTCGAAACCGGCCTGATCGCGCTCGAAGAAGCCGGCATCGGCGAGGGCGGCCTCGAGTCCGGCGATTTCCTCGCCGAGGGCCTCGATTCGCCGGGGTAAGTGATCGAGTTCGTACTGGTCCTTATAGGTCAGCCGGCTGCGTGGGGATTTGGATTTTATCGGCGCTGATTTCGCCGGCTGCGCCGGTTTGGCGCGGGATTTGGTTGCCTCGCCGCCTTTGCTTTGACGTAGATAATCCTGATAGCCGCCGGGAAATTCATGCACTTCTCCATCGCCGGTCAGGGCGATAGTGCTGGTGACGGTGCGGTCGAGGAAGTCACGGTCGTGGCTGACCAGCAATATGGTGCCACTATAGTCGGCAAGCGCTTCCTGCAGGATGTCGAGGGTGTCCATGTCGAGATCGTTGGTCGGCTCGTCGAGAACCAGGAAATCCGAAGGGGTGGCGAGGATCTTCATCAGCAGGAGCCGGTTCCGTTCGCCCCCCGACAGGCTGCCGACGGGGCTCTCGGCGCCCTTGGGGTCGAAGAGAAAATCCTTGAGGTAGGCGCGGACATGGCGCGGCCGGCCGCGCACCAGAATCTGGTCGCCGCCGCCCGGCACCAGCGTCTCCCATAACGTCTTGGCTGGGTCGAGAGATTCCCGGTTCTGGTCGAAATAGGCGCAACGAAGGTGCTTGGACACTTTGACGGTGCCGCGATCTGGGACGAGCTCGCCGGTCAGCATGCGCAGCAGGGTCGTCTTGCCGGCGCCGTTGGGGCCGATCAGCCCGATGCGGTCGCCGCGCAGGATGCGGGTGGAAAAGGCGCGCACGATCAACTTCTCGGCGTCACCTTCACCGAAACTCTTGCCGGCGTCCTTAGCCTCGAGCACCAGCTTGCTTTTGATTTCGCTCGTGTCGATACGGAGCTTGACTGATTTGCCGCCACCGATTATCGCGGCGCGGGTGGCTCGCATTTCCTCGAGCTTGCGTAAGCGCCCCTGATTGCGCTTGCGCCGGGCGGTGATGCCGCGTAACAGCCAGCGCGATTCCTGCGCGAGCCTGGCGTCGAGGCGTTCGGCGGCTCTGCTCTCTTCGGCAAGAACCTCCTCCGACCAGGCCTCGAAGCCAGCAAAACCGCGCTCCCGCTGGCGGATCTGCCGGCTCGCCAGCCAG
>JAPULJ010000736.1 GCA_027295145.1 Alphaproteobacteria bacterium
ATGGTGATGCCCGGGGACAACATCGCGATGGAGGTCAACCTGATCCAGCCGATCGCCATGGACGAGGGCCTGCGCTTCGCCATCCGCGAGGGCGGGCGAACCGTCGGCGCCGGCGTCGTCTCGAAGATTCTCGAATAGGAAAGCTGAAACCACGGGTCCAATGATTGGGCCCGTTCTTTTGTGAGCGGACGGACATGGAAAACCAGACAATAAGAATTCGCCTCAAGGCCTTCGATCATCGCCTGCTCGATCAGTCGACAAGCGAGATCGTGCACACGGCCAAGCGAACAGGAGCCCAGGTTCGCGGTCCCATTCCGCTGCCCACACGGATCGACAAGTACACCGTGCTGCGCTCGCCGCACATCGACAAGAAATCGCGCGAGCAGTTCGAGATCCGGACCCATAAGAGGCTGCTCGACATTGTCGATCCGACGCCGCAGACCGTCGACGCGTTGGGCAAGCTCGACCTGTCATCGGGTGTGCATGTCGATATCAAACTCAAGGAAGAGGGCTGATGCGCACGGGAGTCCTCGCACAGAAGCTCGGCATGAGCCGCGTGTTCGCGGATGACGGCAACCATGTGCCGGTCACCGTGTTGTTGCTGGAGGGCTGCCAGGTTGTCGCAGTCCGTACGCAGGAAAAGGATGGCTACGCGGCCGTTCAGCTTGGCTCGGGCGCGACCAAGGTCAAGAATATGAGCAAGCCCGAGCGCGGTCATTTTGCCAAGGCCAAGGTTGAGCCGAAAAAGCAGCTCGCCGAATTCCGCGTTGCCGACGACGCGGTGCTCGAAGTTGGCGCGGAGATTGGCGTCAATCATTTTGTCCCCGGCCAGTTTGTCGACGTCGCCGGTACCAGCATCGGTAAAGGTTTCGCCGGCGCGATGAAGCGCTGGAACTTTAGCGGATTGCGTGCCAGCCACGGTATCTCCGTCTCACACCGAAGCCACGGTTCGACTGGCCATAGCCAAGATCCGGGCAAGGTATTCAAAGGCAAGAAGATGGCCGGGCATATGGGCGACCGGCGCGTGACCACCCAGAACCTGCAAATCGTCGGCACCGACGAGGAGAAAGGTTTGATCTTGATTCGTGGCGCGGTGCCGGGATCAAAGGGGGGTTGGGTGTTGGTCACCGACGCGGTCAAGCGGCCGCGTGCTGAGGATGCGCCTTATCCCGCCGGTTTGAAGGGCGCGTCGGCGCCGACCGGGGACGAGGCTGAAGGCCCGGCTGACGCAGTACCGCAAGGCGATGCCGATGTCCCGGCCGAGGCTGCTGCCCAGCCGGAGAGTAAAGTTGAAGCACCTCCCCCCGCCGCGGAGAAGGCTCCCGAGACGAAAGAAAAGAAAACCGCGGCCGATGACGGGTCGTCGAACGACGCTGGGAGCGAGGGCTGATGGCGATCAAGTGCAGCGTAATCGATCTCGACAACAAAGCGGCGGGCAGCCTCTCGCTGGATGCCAGTGTCTTTGGGCTTAAGGCTCGCAAAGATATTCTCGCCCGCATGGTCAACTGGCAGCTCGCCAAGCGCCGGGGCGGGAATCACAAGACCAAGTCCGTGAGCGAAATTCGTGGAACGACGGCCAAACCGTGGAAGCAAAAAGGCCTCGGCAAAGCACGCGCCGGCTCGTTGCGCTCGGTTCAGTTCCGCGGCGGCGCCGTTTCCTTCGGCCCGGTGGTTCGCAGCCATGCGCACGGGTTGACCAAGAAAGTCCGTCGGTTGGCGTTGAAGACAGCGCTGTCGGTCAAGCAGTCCGACGGCAAGCTTGTGATCCTCGATCAGGCCAGCCTCAAGAAGGGTACGACCAAAACCTTGGCCAACAAGATCGCCAAGCTCGGCTGGGAGTCTGCGCTGATCATCGATGGCCCCGAGCTCGACCAGAACTTTGCCCGCGCCGCCAGTAACCTGCAGGGCATCGACGTGTTGCCCCAGCAGGGCGCCAATGTTTTCGACATTCTGCGCTGCGACACCCTGGTACTGACCAAGGACGCGGTCAAACACCTGGAGGCGCGCCTCAAATGAGCGGCAAGAAACATATGCCTGCGAAGCTCAGCAAGGAGCGCATGTACGATGTCGTGCGGCGACCGCTGATCACCGAGAAATCGACTTCGATCTCGGAGCACAATCAGGTGATCTTCCAGGTTTCGCTCGACGCCAGCAAGCCGGAGATCAAGGCCGCCGTAGAAGGTCTATTCGGGGTCAAGGTCAAGGCAGTGAACACGCTGCGCCAGCGGGGTAAGGCCAAGATAACCCGCGGCCGGAAGGGCAGGCGCTCGGACTACAAAAAGGCCATGGTGACGCTTGAGGAAGGCCAATCCCTCGACGTCACCACGGGAATCTGAGGCCATGGCACTTAAAAAACTCAAACCGACGACGCCCAGCAATCGGGGCGTGGTGCTGGTCGATCGCTCCGATATCTGGAAGGGAAAACCGGTCAAGGAACTGACCGAAGGCCTGACCAAATCCGGTGGTCGCAACAATCATGGCCGCATGACATCAAGGCGGCGCGGCGGCGGTCACAAGCGGAAGTATCGGGTCGTCGATTTCAAGCGCACAAAGTTCGATATCCCGGCAACGGTCGAGCGCATCGAATACGATCCCAATCGCACCGCCTTCATCGCACTGATCAAGTACGAGGACGGCGAGCAGTCATACATCCTCGCGCCCCAGCGGCTCAAAGCCGGTGACAGTGTTGTCGCGGGCGAGCAAGCAGACATCAAACCCGGTAACGCGATGCCGCTTCGCAGCATCCCGATCGGTACCATCTTGCACAATGTAGAGTTCAAGCCCGGCGCCGGCGGCAAGATCGCGCGCTCGGCTGGGGCCTACGTGCAACTGGTCGGCCGGGACCAGGGTTATGCCCAGTTGCGCCTGACGTCCGGTGAGATGCGGATCGTTCGCGGCGAGTGCATGGCGAGCATCGGCGCGGTATCGAACCAGGACCAACAGAATATCAAGCTCGGCAAGGCCGGGCGAAATCGTTGGCGCGGCAAGCGCCCGTCGGTTCGCGGCGTTGCCATGAACCCGGTAGATCACCCCCACGGCGGCGGTGAAGGCCGGACCTCGGGCGGCCGCCATCCGGTGACGCCATGGGGCGTTCCGACCAAGGGAAAACGAACCCGCAACAACAAAGCGACGGACAAGTTCATCATCCGTCGCCGGCGCAAGAAGTAGAGGAGGGACCGCACAGTGGCGCGTTCGGTATGGAAAGGACCGTTCGTCGACGGCTATCTCCTGAGCAAGGCAGAGGCCTCGCGCGGATCGGGCCGCAACGATGTCATCAAGACCTGGTCGCGGCGATCGACCATTCTACCCCAGTTCGTGGGCCTCACTTTTGGGGTTCACAACGGCAGGAAATTTGTGCCGGTGCTGGTGACCGAGAACATGATCGGCCACAAGTTTGGCGAGTTCGCGCCGACACGTACCTTTTTCAGCCATACCGGCGACAAGCGGGCAAGGCGGGCCTAAGCCATGGGTAAATTAAAAACCGAGCGCAGATTGCAGGACAACGAGGCACAGGCCGTCGGCCGGATGGTGCGTATCAGCCCGCAGAAGCTGAACCTCGTCGCCCAGTCGATCCGAGGTTTGGATTGCGGCCCCGCGCTGGCCGAGCTGACCTTTTCGCGCCGCCGGATAGCCGGAGATGTGAAGAAACTGCTGCAATCGGCGATCGCCAATGCAGAGAACAACCATCAACTAGACGTCGACCGGCTTTACATATCCGAGGCGACGGTCGGCAAAAGAATGGTCTTGAAACGATGGCGCGCCCGAGCCCGTGGCCGTGTGGCGCGCATCCACAAGCCCTTCTCGAACATCACCATCGTGCTGCGCGAGCGCGATGAAGAGACGGAGACGGCGTAATGGGTCAAAAAGTCAACCCGATCGGCTTGCGTGTCGGCATCAACCGCACCTGGGATTCGCGGTGGTATGCCGAAAAGGACTATGCAGACCTTCTACACCAGGATCTGGCACTGCGCGAATACCTCTATAAGCGTCTTGGTCAGGCGGGAGTCAGCAAGGTCGTTGTCGAACGCCCGGCAAAGCGCGCGCGGATTACCATCCACACCGCGCGCCCCGGTGTGGTGATCGGCAAAAAGGGAGCCGACATCGAAAAGTTGCGCGCTGATCTTGGTAAGATGACCGGCAGCGACGTGCATTTGAATATCGTCGAAATTCGCAAGCCCGAGATCGACGCCAAACTCGTCGCCGAGAATATTGCCCAGCAGCTCCAGCGCCGGGTGGCCTTCCGCCGCGCTATGAAGCGGGCCGTGCAGTCGGCCATGCGTCTCGGCGCCTTGGGCATCCGTATCAATTGCGGTGGCCGGCTGGGCGGCGCGGAAATCGCGCGGATGGAGTGGTATCGCGAAGGCCGCGTGCCGCTGCACACCCTGCGCGCCGACATCGATTACGGCACGGCGCGGGCCAATACGACGTACGGAGCCTGCGGGGTCAAGGTCTGGGTGTACAAGGGCGATATCATGGCCCATGACCCGATGGCGCAGGACAAGCGGCTTGCCGAGCAGCAGCGCTAGCCCGAACGAAAGAACAGGAAGATGCTTTCACCCAAACGGACTAAATACCGCAAGCAGCACAAGGGCCGCATCCACGGCAAGGCCAAGGGTGCGACGGCTCTCAATTTTGGCTCGTTTGGGCTCAAAGCGACTGCGCCGGGGCGGATCACTGCGCGCCAGATTGAGGCGGCACGCAGGGCATTGACCCGCCATATGAAGCGTGCAGGGCGCGTCTGGATCCGCATATTCCCCGATGTTCCGGTCACCGCGAAGCCGGCCGAGGTTCGCATGGGCTCGGGCAAGGGTGCGCCGGAATATTGGGCCGCGCGAGTCAAGCCGGGACGGATCATTTTCGAGATCGACGGTGTCGATATCGAGATCGCCAAGCGGGCTTTCGAGCTGGCTTCGGCGAAGCTGCCGCTTAGCACGCGCTTTATTGCCCGCATCGGCGAAGAGGGTTGAGGGCGATGAAAGCGGCCAATCTCAGGACCAATACCGAAGACGAGCTGAATGACCAGCTGGAGCAGTTGGAGAAGGAAGCCTTTAATCTGCGCTTTCAAACGGCCAGCGGCCAGCTTGAGAACACTGCGCGGCGGCGCCATGTGCGCCGCGATATCGCGCGTATCAAGACGATTTTAACCGAGCGCGTGGGAGCGGAGAGCTAGATGCCGAGAAGAGTAATGCAGGGTCTGGTGGTCAGCGATAAACCCGACAAGACCGTCATCGTACAGGTCGAACGGCGTGTCATGCACCCGCTCTACAAGAAGTACATCAAGCGCTCGAAGAAATTTGCCGCGCACGACCCGGAAAACCGGTGCAAAACCGGCGACCGGGTACGGATTCGCGAATGTGCGCCGATTTCAAAACGCAAGCGCTTCGAAGTACTTAGTGAAGAGGCCTGACCTGGGCACACGCCCTGGGAAAGAGAAAGACTCGATACTATGATTCAAATGCAAACCCGCCTCGAGGTCGCCGACAATTCCGGCGCGCGCAAGGTCCAGTGCATCAAAGTGCTTGGTGGATCCAAGCGCAAAACTGCCTCTGTGGGCGACATCATTGTCGTTTCGGTTAAGGAAGCGATCCCGCGTGGCCGGGTCAAGAAAGGCGATATCCACCGGGCGGTCGTCGTTCGAACGGCCAAGGAAATCCATCGCGCCGACGGCAGCTCGATCCGCTTCGACCGCAACGCTGCGGTGTTGCTGACGCCGACCGGCGAGCCCATCGGCACACGCATCTTTGGCCCGGTGACCCGCGAGCTCAGGGCCAGGGGTTACATGAAAATCATCTCGCTTTCACCCGAAGTGCTGTGAGCGGGGCGGGGAAGACCATGACGACGCCAAAACTCAAATACCGCAAGGGCGACCGAGTCCTGGTCCAAACAGGCAAGGACAAGGGGAAACGTGGCGAAATCCTCAAGGTGCTGCCCAAGGACCAGCGCCTCATTGTGCAGGGCGTCAATATGATCAAAAGACACACCAGGCCGAGCCAGACAGCGCAGGGCGGGATCATCGAGAAGGAAGCGCCGATTCACGTATCAAACGTCGCCCATCTGGATCCCAAGGACGACAAGCCGACCAAGGTCGGCTTCAAATTTCTCGAGGACGGCAGCAAGGTCCGTTTCGCGCGCCGTTCCGGCGAAATCATCGACAGGTAGATCAATCGTCATGACCAGGTTGCAGGAACACTACCAAAAAACGGTGAAACCAGCGCTGACGAAGCAGTTCGGCTATAAAAACCCTCACCAGGTGCCGCGGGTCGTCAAGGTTGTCGTCAATATGGGCGTTGGCGAAGCCATTGTCGACGCCAAGAAGGTCGATGCCGCGGCGGGTGAGCTTGTGCTGATCGCCGGGCAGAAACCGATCATCATCAAGGCGCGCAGGTCGGTGGCGACGTTCAAATTGCGCGAGGGGATGAAGATTGGCTGCAAGGTCACTCTTCGTCGCGAGCGCATGTACGAATTCATCGACCGCCTGGTGACCATTGCACTGCCGCGCGTACGTGATTTCCGTGGCCTGAACCCCAAGAGCTTTGACGGAAGAGGCAACTTCTCGTTGGGCTTGAAGGAGCAGATCGTGTTCCCGGAGATCGACTACGACAAGATCGGAGATATTCGAGGGATGGATATTTCGATCATTACCACGGCGCGGAGCGACGACGAAGGCCGGGCCCTGCTCAGGGGGTTTGACTTTCCGTTCGGCGTTGAGGAAAGCAAGGACACAGAGGAAGCCAAGGAATCTGGGGAAAACAATGAAGCCGAAGCCGGCAAGGACGCCGAGGACGGCAAAGACGCCGAGGATGCCGTGGACGTCGGGGACGGCAAAGAAGAAGGACAAGCCGATGGCTAAGAAAAGTGCGATCGAGAAGAATAAGCGCCGAATAAAATTGGCCGCGCTTCATATGAACAAGCGTACGCGGCTGAAAGCGTTGGCGAAGGACCAGAGCCTGCCGCCCGAAGACCGGTTTGTCGCGCGCCTCAAGCTCGCGGCGATGCCGCGCAATGGCGCGCAAGTACGGGTCAGAAACCGCTGCGCAATCAGTGGTCGGCCGCGCGCTTACTATAGGAAATTTCGGGTTTCCCGCATTGCCTTGCGCGAGCTTGCTTCGCGCGGCGAGATACCCGGCATGATCAAGTCGAGCTGGTAGGAGAGCGACGCATGGCAATGAGCGATCCCCTCGGCGATATGCTGACCCGAATTCGCAATGGACAACGTGCCCACATGGGGACGGTGGTAAGCCCCGCTTCGCGGTTCCGCGGCACTGTGCTGGAAGTCTTGCAGAAGGAAGGCTTTATCCGCAGTTTCGCCGAGCGCGAAATCCGTCCCGGCCTCAAGGAGTTCGATATCGAGCTCAAATATCACAACGGCGAGCCGGTGATAAAGGAAATATCGCGCGTCTCGACGCCCGGACGCAGAGTTTATTCGGGCATTGACGATCTGCAGAAAGTTTATGGAGGCCTCGGCATTTCAATTCTGTCGACGCCGCGCGGCGTGATGTCGGATCACGAGGCACGCGATGCGAATGTCGGCGGCGAAGTCCTATGCCGCGTATTCTGACCGGCAACCGGCGAGCAAGCGAGGAATAAAACTATGTCGCGCATGGGCAGACTCCCGGTGGCTGTACCCGAAGGCGTTCAGGTGGCGCTAGACGGCGTTAATTTGACGGCCAAGGGTAAGCACGGAGAACTCAGCGTTACCCTTTCCAACGCCGTCGCTGTGACACTCGAAGATGATAAGCTCTGGGTCAAGCCGGTCGACGACTCCCGCCGCGCCCGGGTCATGTGGGGCACCGCGCGCAGCCAGGTCAACAATCTGATCACCGGCGTCGGCGAAGGCTTCGTATACGAGCTTGAGATTGAGGGAGTGGGATATCGGGCGGCCGTGCAAGGCAAAGAGCTGGTCCTTCAGCTCGGTTTTAGCCACGAGATCAATCATCCGATCCCCGACGGGGTTGAGGTGGCGGTTGAGAATCAGCGCGCGATAAAGCTTAGCGGTGCCGACAAGCAGCAGGTGAGCCAACTCGCCGCGGTGATTCGAAAATACCGGCCGCCCGAGCCTTACAAGGGCAAGGGCATTCGCCACAAGGGCGAGCAGGTTCGGCGCAAGGAAGGCAAAAAGAAATGATGAACGCGGGGATCGGGTTCGAAGGTAGAGAGCGGTCATGCTGAGCACCAAGGAGCTAAAAACACGGCGTAGCCGCCGTGTGCGCTATCGTCTGAGTCAGAGCGGCGGCGGACGGCCGCGCTTGTCGGTGTTTCGTTCCAGCAAACACATCTACGCGCAGGTAATTGACGATCGCGCGGGCAAAACGTTGGCAACGGCATCCTCGATCGAGAAACCGCTGCGCGGAAAGCTCAAGACCGGCGCGGATGTCGAGGCGGCAAAGGCAGTTGGTGCTCTACTGGCCGACCGCGCCGTCAAGGCTGGCGTGGGCAAAGTGGTTTTCGACCGCGGCGGATACATTTATCACGGCCGCGTCAAGGCGCTGGCCGAGGCGGCGCGCGAGGGCGGGCTCAGCTTTTAAAGGCGGCCGGAAGGGCGCAAAGGGAGATCAAGAGGCGATGGCGGATTCCAGAAACGAGCAACGCGGCCCGCGCGGCCGCCGCGGCCGCGGCAGAGATGGCGGCGGGGAGGACTCGGAGTTTCTTGAGAAACTCGTTGGCATCAATCGTGTTGCCAAGGTGGTCAAAGGTGGCCGGCGGTTCGGCTTCGTCGCCCTTGTCGTGGTTGGCGACCAAAAAGGCCGGGTCGGATTTGGCGCCGGCAAGGCGCGCGAGGTACCCGAGGCGATCCGCAAAGGAACAGAGAAGGCCAAACGCAATCTTGTCCGAATTCCCTTGCGCGAAGGGCGCACGCTTCATCATGAAGTCACTGGCCGGTATGGCGCAGGGCGCGTGGTGCTGAGGCCGGCGCCGGCGGGTACCGGTGTTATCGCCGGCGGTCCGATGCGGGCGGTCTTCGAGAGCCTCGGCGTCAAGGACGTGGTGGCCAAATCTATTGGAACTTCGAACCCGCACAATATGATCAAGGCGACATTTCAGGCGCTCACTGCGATCCAGTCGCCCAAGGATGTTGCCGCCAAGCGGGGAAAGAAAGTCGGTGATATCGTTGGCCGGCGGGAAACCGGCGAAGCGCGGGAGTAGGGCCATGGCCAAGGAGAATCCCAAAACCGTCCGCGTTACCCAGACCGGCAGCCCAATCGGGCGGCCGAAAGACCAGCGGGCGACATTGATCGGGCTTGGGCTCAACAAACTTCACCGTACGCGCGAGCTCGTCGATACGCCGGCGGTGCGCGGAATGATCGATAAGGTCAGTCACCTGGTACGGGTCGAGGGGACCGGCTAGATCGGACCTCCATGTTAGACCCACCAACGCCGAGTGCCGGAAGACCGAAGGAACGCAAGATGCAGTTGAACGAACTCTCCGATAACAAGGGCGCGCGCAAGGCCCGTTCGCGGGTCGGCCGTGGCATCGGCTCGGGTACGGGCAAAACCTCGGGGCGTGGCCACAAGGGACAGAAATCGCGCAGTGGGGTCTCTCTCCTGGGCAAGGAAGGCGGGCAGATGCCGCTCTATCGCCGCCTGCCCAAACGCGGTTTCCACAATCTGTTTCGCAAACGCTACGCCGAGGTCAATATCGGGCAGCTACAAACCGCCATTGACGCAGGAAAACTCGATGCGAAAAAAACGGTCGATGGGCAGGCGTTGCTCGCAGCGGGGATCGTACGCCGATTGCACGATGGCGTGAGGCTTCTTGCAAATGGAGAACTCAAGGCCAAATTGAAGATCGAGGTCGCCGGCGCATCAAAGGCGGCGATTGCCGCTGTTGGCAAGGTTGGCGGGACGGTTGTACTGCCCGAGCCCAAAGCCAAACCGGACGGTAAGAAAGCCCGGCTAAAACGCGAGAGGGAAAGCGCGAGAGCGAAAAAGATTGCCGCGGTGAATGATCCCGCCAAAGAAGCGAAAGGCAAGTCGTCTTCGGGCAAGGACGACCAAACCAAGGCCAAGGCCGAAAAGAAATCCGCCGCGGCCGGTGGGAAAGAGAAAAAGGCGGCGGATACACCCAAGGATAAATCGCCCGAATAGGCGAGTTGTAGCGCGAGGGTACCCTTTATGGCTTCCGCCGCTAATCAGATGACTTCCGGCCTCAATCTAGGAGCGTTCGGCAAGGCTACCGAGTTGAAGAAGCGCCTGTGGTTCACTCTGGGCGCGTTGGTGATTTACCGACTCGGGACCTACATCCCGATCCCCGGCATCGACCAGCAGGTCTTCAAGGACATATTCTCCCAACAGGCCGGCGGCATCCTTGGCATGTTCAACATGTTCGCCGGCGGGGCGGTCGAGCGCATGACCATCTTCGCGCTCAACATCATGCCTTACATCTCGGCGGCAATTATCATGCAATTGCTGACCGCCGTTGTGCCCAGCCTCGAAGCGCTCAAGAAAGAGGGCGATGCCGGACGCAAAAAGATCAATCAGTATACCCGCTACGGCACCGTGGTTCTTGCCGCCGTGCAGGCCTATGGCATTGCCGTCGGCCTGGAGGGCATGTCGAGCTCGGCCGGCGCTGTGGTTGGCAGTTCTGGCATGTTCTTCCGCTTTTCCACGGTCATCACACTTGTCGGCGGAACGATCTTCCTGATGTGGCTGGGCGAGCAGATCACCGCCCGCGGCGTCGGCAACGGGATATCGTTGATCATTTTCGCCGGGATCGTTGCCAGCGTTCCGGCGGCGTTAGCGTCGATCTTCGAGCTCGGACGCAAGGGCTCGCTGCCGGCTGGTATTATCATCGCCCTGTTGCTCGGGGCGATCTTCGTGATCGCCTTTGTCGTTTTCATGGAGCGTGCCCAGCGGCGGATCATCGTTCAGTATCCAAAGCGCCAGCAGGGCAACCGTATGTTCGGCGGCGAGAGCACGCACCTGCCGCTCAAGCTCAACACCGCCGGCGTCATCCCGCCAATCTTCGCCAGCTCGCTCTTGCTGATGCCGATCACGGTCGCCGGGTTCAGCGCGCAAGGCGGGCCTGAATGGCTGACTACGATGACGGCTTTCCTTGGCCGTGGCCAGCCGGGTTTCCTGATTCTCTATGTCGGACTGATTGCTTTCTTCGCGTTTTTCTACACGGCGATCGTTTTTAACCCGAAGGATACAGCAGACAATCTAAAAAAATATGGCGGCTTCGTACCAGGAATCAGGCCAGGTGAGAATACCGCCAATTATCTCGATTACGTGCTGACCCGGATCACCACCGTTGGAGCGCTCTATCTCTGCGTCGTCTGTGCCCTGCCTGAAGTGCTTATCGCACAATTGCCATCGATACCGTTCTACTTCGGCGGCACCAGCCTGCTGATCGTCGTCTCGGTTACTATGGACACCACGGCGCAGATCCAATCGCACCTATTGGCCCACCAATATGAAGGGCTAGTTCGCAAGGCGCGGCTCAAGGGGCGTTGAGAGTGAACATAATAGTTCTCGGCCCCCCGGGTTCGGGCAAGGGTACGCAAGCCAAACGACTGGAAGACCGCTACGGGGCGATGCAGCTATCGACCGGCGATATGCTGCGAG
>JAPULJ010000737.1 GCA_027295145.1 Alphaproteobacteria bacterium
TGATCATTATGATGCCGATGGCGATGATCAGCACCCCGCCTTGAAGGACAGGGTAGTCGCGCCGATTGATCGATTCGACCAACCATTTTCCGATACCCGGCCATGAGAAGATCGTCTCGGTCAGGATGGCCCCTGCGAGCAGCACCCCGACCTGCAGGCCGATCACCGTAACGACGGGGATCAGGGCGTTGCGCAGGGCATGGACGTAAATGACGCGCTTCGGCGCCATGCCCTTGGCGCGGGCGGTTCTAATGTAATCCTCGCCCAGTACTTCGAGCATTGAGGACCGGGTCATGCGGGCGATCACAGCCAGTGGGATCGTACTGAGAACGAAAGCGGGCAGGATTAAATGGGAGACGGCCGAGGCGAAGGCTCCCTTCTCGCCGGAGAGCAGCGAATCGACGAGCATGAACCCGGTGACCGGCTCGAAGAAATAAAGCACCGATATGCGCCCCGATACGGGCGTCCAGCCAAGCGTCACCGAGAACAGCAAAATCATCAACAACCCCCACCAAAAAATCGGCATCGAGTAACCGGTCAACGCCGCTCCCATAACGGCATAATCGGTCGCCTTGCCGCGCCGGGTCGCCGCCAGGATTCCGATCGGCAGGCCGACGCAAACGGCGAACAGGATTGCCGCCAGCGATAGCTCGACAGTCGCCGGAAAGAGAGTAAAGAATTCCTCGAGGACCGGCCTCTTGGTGACGATCGATTTCCCGAAATCGCCATCGAGGACGTTCGAGATGTATATGAAATATTGGGTTAGGAGGGGTTTATCGAGCCCCATTTCCGAGCGCAGCATTGCGTGTCGGGCGGCGTCGATCCCGCGTTCGCCGACCAGAAGCTCGATCGGATCGCCGGGGATCATCCGGATCAGCATGAAGGCAAGGAAGGTAATCCCGATGAAAGTCGGGATAACCATTCCAAGCCTGGTAACAACGAAGCGAAGCATTCGCGTGGACCTTATCGGCGAATGCCGCGGATGATACGGCCGCGCCTACTTGAGGTCGACGCTATAAAAGTGATGGCTGCCCAGTGGGTGGACAATGTAGCCAACGACGTTCTTGCGCATCGGCATGAAGACGACCGAATGGGCAATGGTGACCCACGGAGCCTGTTGCTTGAAGATTGACTGAGCTTTCATATAAAGCGCCGTGCGCTTGGCGACGTCGGTCGTCGTCTTGGCCTGCATCAGCAGGTTGTCGAACGGCTTGTAACACCAGCGCGCCCGGTTCGGGCCATTCTTGGCGGCGGCGCACCCGAGCAGAACGTGCAGGAAATTGTCGGGATCGCCGTTGTCACCGGTCCAGCCAAGCAGGATCGTCTGGTGCTCGCCGTTCTTGCTGCGCTTGAGGTATTCCCCCCATTCGTAGGAGACGATCTTGGCCTTGACCCCGATCTTGGCCCAGTTGGCTTGGATGATTTCGGCCATGCGGCGGGCGTTGGGATTGTAAGGACGCTGCACGGGCATCGCCCAGATGTCGGTTGAAAAACCATTAGGGTAGCCAGCCTTCGCCAGTAACGCCTTGGCCTTCACCGGGTCGTAGGCGTAGTCCTTGACGTTCTTGTTGTAGGACCACATTGTCGGCGGGATCGGGTTTATGGCCGACTTGCCGGCGCCCTGGAACACTGCCCGAATGATCGCTGATTTGTCGATCGCCATGCTGAGGGCCTGGCGGACCATCATATTGTCGAAGGGCTTTTTCTCGGTGTTGAATGCGAGGTAGCCGACATTGAGGCCTTCCTGCTCCAGCATCTTGATCTTGGCATCCTTGCGGATGGCAGCGAGGTCAGCTGGCGCGGGATAGGGGATGATGTGGCATTCGCCGGCCTTGAGCTTGGCCCAGCGCACCGAGGGATTCTTGGTGATGGCGAAGATCAGATTATCGATCTTGGCCTTGCCGCGCCAATAGGTGGGGTGGGCCTTGTAGCGGATCACCGCATCCTTCTGGTAGGCGACATATTGGAACGGTCCGGTGCCGATGGGCTCGAGGTCGACCTTTTCCTTGGTGCCGGCCTTGGCCATTTTGTCGGCGTATTCCTTGGACATGATCGAGGCGAAATCCATCGCCATATTGGCGACGAAGGGCGCCTCGGGCTTGTTGAGGGTAAAGCGCACCGTGTAGTCGTCGATCTTCTCGATGCTTTTCAGCAACTTGGGCATGTCCATGCCGTTGTAGTATTCGTAAGTGCCGCCGGAGACCTTGTGATAGGGGTGAGATTTATTGTGCTGGCGATTGAAACTGAAGAGCACGTCGTCGGCATTGAAGTCGCGGGTCGGAGTGAAATACTTCGTGCTATGGAACTTTACGCCCCGGCGCAGCTTGAAGGTGTAGACGAGCCCGTCTTTCGAGGCTGTATACGAGGTCGCCAATCCCGGCACGACATCGGTCGTGCCGATCTTGAATTCGACGAGGCGGTTGTAGATCGTCTGGGCCGAGGCATCGAATGTCGTGCCCGAGGTAAAGAGTGAGGGATTGAAGCCCTCGGGGCTGCCTTCGGAGCAATAGACGAGTGTCTTGGCCGCTTCAGCCCGTGGTGCCAGCGCCACTGTAAAGCTCAGCGCCGCCGCGCCAATCACGGCAAGTATGGTCCTGCGTTTCATGAAAACCTCCCTGGGATTGCCGTTGACCGCTCTTAAATTAGTCGGTTGAAAAAGATCATAAGCGAACCTGCCAGCTGATTCCAAGGCATGTAACGGGTGTTGGAACCAGCGCCGTTCAATCCCGCTCACCGGCCTTATCGTCTTCAGCGTCACCCGGCGCGCAGAACCTTGTCGATCGTCTCAAGGGCCCAATCGACTTGCTCGCGGGTAATCACCAGGGGCGGGGCAAAGCGGAGCGTGTCTTTGTGGGTTTCCTTGCACAACAGGCCGAGCTTCATGAGCGCCTCGGAGTAGCGGCGGGCGCCGCCGACTGCCTCATCGAGTTCGAGGGCGATCATCAGGCCGCTGCCGCGGACGTCGCGGACCTGGTTGGTTCGCAACTTACCAAGCTCTTCGAGAAAGTAGGCGCCCTGCTTGCCAGCGTTCTCGATCATCCCCTCCTCGATCAAGACCCGCATCGCGGCGCGCGCGACGGCGCAGGCGAGGGGGTTTCCCCCGAACGTGCTGCCGTGCTCGCCCGGCTTCAAAACACCCAGCACTTCGGTATTCGAGAGCACCGCCGAGATCGGGTAGTAGCCGCCCGACAGCGCTTTGCCGACGAGCGTCAGATCGGCCTCGATGCCCTCGTGTTCCTCGGCGAACAGCTTGCCCGTGCGGCCCAGTCCGGTCTGGATCTCATCGAGCACCAACATGATATTGTGCCGCGAGCAGACTTCCCGGATGCGCTTGAGGTAGCCTTCGGGCGGGATGATCACCCCCGCCTCGCCCTGGATCGGCTCGACCAGAAAGGCCACTGTGTTCGGGGTGATCGCGGCCTCCAGGGCGTCCGCGTCGCCGAACGCGACGATCGGGAAGCCCGGGGCGAAGGGACCAAAACCCTGGCGCGCCGCCGGATCGGTGCTGAAGCCGACGATGGCGATGGTGCGCCCGTGAAAGCCGTTCTCGCAGACGATTACTTCGGCTTGGTCCTCGGGCACGCCCTTGACCTCGTAGCCCCACTTGCGGACGGCCTTGATCGCGGTCTCGACCGCCTCGGCGCCGCTATTCATGGGCAGCACTTTGTGTGAGTTGGTCAGAGCGCAAATCTCTTCGTAGAACAGGGGTAGCTGCTCGTTGCGGAAGGCGCGCGAGGTCAGCGAAAGCCGGCTCGCCTGCTCGACGAGGGCGGCGCGGATTTTCGGATGGCAGTGTCCCTGGTTGACCGCCGAGTAGGCGGCAAGGCAATCCAGGTAGCGGTTGCCGTCGATGTCCCAGACCCATACTCCCTCGCCGCGCACCAGCACGACGTCGAGGGGTTTGTAATTGTGGGCGCCGAGCCGGGTCTCGATCTCGATCAGCGCCTGCGCCGAAATCTTTTCCTTCGCCATCGTCTGGCTCCCTCACGCTCGATATCCGCTGCCCCCGATATATGTGTGCCGGGTCTCTATCGCCCCAATTCGTGGCGGCTCAGGATCTGTTCGCCGAACAGGCTGCCCAGCAGGTCGACGATCAGCTCGGCGGTGCGGTTTTTGTCGTCGAAGGCGGGGTTCAGCTCCATCAGGTCGAGCGAAGCCATCAGGCCTGAATCGTAGATCATCTCCATACACAGTTGAGCCTCGCGGTAGGTCGGCCCACCGGCAACGGTGGTCCCGACCCCTGGCGCGATCGTCGGGTCGAGGAAATCGACGTCGAAACTGACATGCAGATGTCCGCCGACCTCGCGCACCCGGCTCAAGACCCGTTGCATGGTTTCGAGCATCCCGATCTCATCGATCTGACGCATATCGTAGACTTCGAGCTTGCTGTCCACGACATTTCCCTTCTCCACCGCATCGACGGAGCGGATGCCGAGTTGGATGATCCGCGCGGCTTCGATCATCGGCTTGTCCGATCCGATATCAGTCAGCTGCGGTGGTCCCTGGCCGGCGATTATCGCCACCGGCATCCCGTGGATATTGCCCGATGGCGAAGTCTGGGGCGTGTTGAAGTCGGCATGGGCATCGAGCCACAGGACCGAGAAAGGCGTATCGAGCTCGGCGCAGTACCGCGCAATCGCAGCGACCGAGCCGATCGCCAGTGCGTGATCGCCGCCCATAAGGATCGGGAAAACCCCGGCTCGGAGCGCCTTGTAGACCGCGTCACGCGCCGCTTCGCACCATGCAACGGTTTCCTTGAGGTGACGGTAGCCGCCGATCGGCGGCGCGTCTGGGTTTGCAGGGCCGCTCACGTTGCCCCAATCCTCCACTTCCAATCCGAGACGCCGCAGAGTTCCTTCAGCGCCGGCAACCCGGATCGCTTCCGGCCCCATCGCGCTGCCGCGATGTTTCGCACCGATGTCGGTCGGCGCGCCGATCATCGCCACCTTGCGCATAGCTGATTGGGTTGTTGGCGTGTCGGTCAGTATGTCCTCCTAACCAATATCGACATACGGGGGGGCGTCACCCAGGAGGTAAAGCTAAACGCAGGATTGTGCTAGCTGATTTGGCTGTCCGTCACCGCGGTCCTGGGCGCATCAGGTAGGTGGGACTTGCGGTAACGGCCGGGCGGCAGCCCGCCGCCGATCTTGAAGGCGCGGGTGAAGGCGCTCTGATCGGAATAGCCGAGATCGAGGGCGATCTGGGCCAGGGAGCGGTCGGTGCGGGTCAGGGTTCGGCGGGCCAGCCGCAAGCGGCTTTTGGCCAGGACGTTCGAGAAGGTGACGCCTTCGGCCTTCATCTTGCGGCGCAATGACCGCCGGGAAAGACCGAGCCTGCGGGCCACCGATATCTGGTTGACCGGCCCGTGGCCGAAGCAGGCATAGATTGCCTCGGAGACCCGCGCCGCCGTCGATTGGGCCAATTCGTGCTCGCTGAGGGCGCGACCCAGTTTGTAGGAACGCTGACGCCATGCCGCGCGGTTGCTCGACGGCATTGGGCAATCGAGCGCCCCCACCGGAAGTACGATCGTATTCGCCTCGGCGCCGAAAATGCATTCGGCGGCGATTTCCTCGTTCCAGCTTTGCTCGGGGCGCGATGCCCGGTGTTCGAAACCGACCGCGCTGGGCCGCCAATCCGTGCCCAGAACATGCTGGATGAGGGCGAGGATGACCGAGATCGAAAACTCCGCATCCTGCTGCCGGGGCCAGATTTCGGGATCGAGGATGCGGTACGTCACGACCGCTTTGCGGTCGTTGATATCGAGCCGCATCTCGGAGGTAGTCTGGAACAGCTGCAGGTAACGCGAGAAGGTGGCGAGGCCAGCGCCCAGCGTCGGCGCTTCGAGCACTGCCTGCGCGAGGTCGCCGAAAGCATGGAAATTAAATATGCGGCCCGACTCCCAGCCGAACGCCGGATTGGCGCTTTCGTCGGCCGCCAGTTCGAGCAGGCGGACGAAATCGCTCAAGGGAATTTCAACGCTATCGTTCGACCAAGCTTCCACGGGAACGTGACACCGGCTGCCGAGCCGATGTGCATCCACTCCGCGCGCGCCCAGCCGGTCCTGAAATCCGAATAGGACCGCGGACGAGATCGTTGCCCCCGCTGTCACCCACGTTTCTCCCGCACACTCCCTAAAGCTTTGCCTCGATTTCCGGGCGGATACCGTGAATGATTCCACCTTTTTCTGAGGGTATTATGGGACCGCGATCCGGCGAGAGTGAAAACGCATCCACCAGGAAATTTGGTCGGCGACGGTAAAATTTGGCCGGAAATGTCAGGACGACGCGGGCCCGCCGGTATGTCCTTGCACGATGGAAGTGTTATCCCTTGCAACCCGGTTCCTGCGGGATGGAAGCAGGTACCTTGCACAGTGGTCTTGTGGCCGGGGCAAAGGCGTTCGGGATCGGGTGATTCGCCGCCTAATAATGACCGCTCGTTAGAAGCGGAAACGACAGGGAGGAGAAATGCGGGCGCTTAGGCTGGTCTCAGGATTCATCGGGATCGTGGGATTCATCGGCATCGCGGCCGGGGCCGTTTTGTTCGCAGCGGCGACGCGCGCGCAGGCGCAGAGCGCCCAATCCTTGCTCAATGCACGATGCTCGGCATGCCACGAGGC
>JAPULJ010000738.1 GCA_027295145.1 Alphaproteobacteria bacterium
GCGCCGAGCAGCGCCTCGGGTCCGATCAGGGTCGCCACGCCCAGAAAACCCAGGCCGATACCAAAGATACGCCCGCGCGTCAGCTTCTCGTCGGCGGTAAGAAAATGGGCGAGAATGACGGTGAACAATGGCGTCGTCGCATTGAGAATAGAAGCAAGACCGCTATCGATCTGGGTTTGTCCCCATACGATAAGGCTGAAAGGAATGAGATTGTTCAGTCCACCCATCACGAAAAAACCGACCCAGACACCGCGTTCGATCGGCATTCGAGTGCCCGTTGCGTAGAGATAAGCCAGCAGGACGATCGCCGCCAACGAGACCCGTCCGAACACCAAGGTCAGCGGCTCAAAGCCGTCCAGCGCGACCTCAGTGAAGAAGAACGCGCCGCCCCAGAGCAAGGAGAGGACTACCAGCATGAACCATTCCCGGGTCCCCATTGCCTCCATCGTCGGCGCTGCTAATGGCCGGAATGGCGAGGAACCATTCATACGAGCAACGCGCCTTCGTGACGCAGGAGCCATTCCTTGCGCTTGAGCCCGCCAGCGTAACCGGTCAGCGTGCCATCCTTGCCGATGACCCGGTGGCAGGGAACGATGATGGCGATGGGATTGAGGGCGTTTGCCCTTGCCACCGCGCGGACGGCCGCCGGCCGCTGGATCGATTGGGCCAGGTCAGCGTACGAAATCGCCTGGCCGAGCGGTATGCGGCGTAACTCTGCCCAGACCTCGCGCTGAAATTCCGTGCCGCCCGACTCGAGCTCAAGATTCTCGAAGGCGCGCCAATCGCCCGCGAAGTAGCCGGCAATGCGGTCACGGATATCGAGCGGATTGTCCGTGCGCTTTGGCTGGATATCCCCGAAACGGCGGCGCAGCAGTCGCTGCGTCCGTGCGCTGCAATCCTCGAAATCGAGATGGATCAGAGCGTTGTTGGCCACATGGGCGGTGATCACGCCGATGGGGCTCTCGAAGCTGTCGCAAACTATTTTCATGTTGAATTCTTTTCTCTAGCCTTGGTTCGGGCGCCGGGATCGCAGGACCACAAATGCATCGCGGCGTAAGCCCGCCACGGCCGCCAAGCTTCGGCGCGGCGGGCGAGAGCTGGGCCGTCGAGGTCTTCGCCCAACGCCGCCATCGCCCGAACAAGCGCCAGATCGCCTTCGGGAAAGGCATCGGGATCGCCGAGGGCGCGCATCGCGATGTATTGGGCGGTCCATCTGCCGATGCCGCGAATTGCGCGCAGCTGCGCCTCAATCTGCGAAGAAGGCGCGGCCGAGAAGTCGAACTCGCCGCGGGCGAACGCCGCGCTGAGCACCGATATCGTCTCGGCGCGGCTCCTTGGTAGACCAATGGCGCCTATATCCGCTGCCGCCAGCGCCTCGGGCGTTGGAAAGAGGTGGGTGAGGTTCGCCTGCCGCGCGTTGTCCACGAGCGTGCCGAAGGCCATCACCAGACGACCGGCAAGAGTGACCGCGCCGGCTACCGTGACCTGCTGGCCAAGAACCGCTCTTATGCAGAGCTCGAAGGGATCCCACGCGCCGGGAACCCTGAGACCCGGGCGGGCCGACACTGAAGAGGCAAGCGCCGGGTCGGCGCCAAGCTGGACAGCGATCTCACCGGGATCGGCGCTGAGGTCGAGGAGGCGGCGCAGGCGCTCAAGTGCGGCCTGAAGGTGGCTTAGCTCGGGAAGAGCGAACCGCGCTATGAGCTGATCGTTCTCCAGATCTGGGGATATCTCTAGCACACCGCCGGTATTGCCCAGGCGGATCGTTCGCCGATAGCAATCAGCGTCGACCGACTCCATGCCAGGAATGGCCCGTTTACCAAGAAATCCCAGCAGGTGCTGCCAGTCGAAGGGCGGCCGGACGGGTATCTTCAGAGCAATGGCCGGATCGTCCTTGTCGGCAATCCCGCCGTTCGGGCTTTCTTGCAAAATCTGCCGGCGTAAATCGCGTGCCGGGCGGCCGTAGAGCTTGCGCATGGCATCGTTGAACCGGCGAATGCTGCCAAAGCCGCAGATCAGGGCGACCTCGGTCAGGGTGCACCGACTCTCGGTGATCAGTTTTTTGGCGAAGAGCAATCGCCTTGTCTGGGCGACGGCCTTGGGGCTGGCGCCGACATGCTGGACGAAAAGACGGCGCAGGTGACGCTCGCCGACCCCCAGCCGACCTGCCAGATCGCTCATGTTTCCCCGGTCGAGAGCGCCTTCGTCGATCAGCCGTAAGGCCCGCGTGACAGTGGTCGAAACGCCGTTCCAGGCCGGGCTGTTCGGCGCTGCCTCGGGCCGGCAGCGCAGGCAGGGTCGGAAGCCCGCCGCCATCGCCGTGGCGGCGCTGACATGGAACCGGCAATTTTTCTCCTTGGGGGTCGGCGCCGGGCAGACCGGTCGGCAGAATATTCCGGTGCTGGTCACGCCGGTAAAGAACCGCCCATCGAAACGGGCGTCTCTGCTCATGACGGCGCGATAGCAGGTGCGGGCGTCGAGATTGGTGCTCGATATATTCATAACCAAGGACCGGAGTTCGATGTACTCGTTTGCAGGATGTGTTTCGGAGTGTATCGCGATCGACGCTCAAGACTCGCCATAATCGGACTCGGTTGGCTCACAATTCAGCGATTCAGGTTATTCAATATTTTTGTCTACTAGTAGATAGTATTGATTTTCGAAGCGTTGAAGGACTGAGTATGGCAACGAAGAGATCGCAGGCCCGCTGGCGGGTAAAGAACCGATACGTCAAATCACAGCTCAACGTCATGTCGCGCCGCCTGGTGCATGACGATCTCGACGAGATCGCCCAACGCTACGTACTCAGAGGCAAGGGTGAGGCGGTCGGCTTCGCATCCTTCGTGACCAAAGGCCTGATCCAGTACGCCGAACACGATGCCGCCGCTAGACGATTGCTGGAACAGTTCGCGGCTGCCTTTGCCCGCGATCGTGACCTCTACAAATAATGGTAGGCGAGAGTTGTAGAAATAATAACCGAATGTCAAAAATGGCTTAACGCGGTGCTTTAATGTAAGTTGTAAGATAATACATATTTAGCGCATAATATATATTATGGAAAATAGTATTTTGTCGGAATTGCATGGATGGAATTCCAGCTCACCAGCTCAGGCTTTGCCCGTCTGGCTTCCCCGCCATAATGACGTTATTGCTGTCCCTGGCGTAATATCATCACCGAAAATCTCCACGCGCCCAATAATCCAGGCCTTTCGTTCGGGTCGGCGCACACCAAGGACACAGATCCGATCATTCGAGCCTATCTCTTTCTGGTTTTGGCGCTCCTGATGTGGGCCGGCAACTGGGTTGCCGGACGCGGATTGCAGGGCGTCGAGCCGCCGCTGGGCATAAATTTTTGGCGCTGGTTCGTGGCCGTCGCAGTGCTGGCGCCGTTCGGCATCCCGGCGTTGCGGCGAAATTGGGCACAAATTCGACCTCACATGCGCTCTCTCATCCTACTGGGGGTGCTCGGTGGCACGCTGTTTCATTCGATGGCCTATCTCGGCCTGCAGCGCACCACGGCAATTAACGCGACGTTGATCAATACGACAATCCCCATATTCACCATGCTGCTGGCTTGGATCGTTCTAAGCGAACGGGTGAATCCACTCCAGGTGTTCGGCGTATTTCTGTCGATTCTCGGCGTCGTGGTCATCGTCTCACGCGGCGCGCTGTCTTCGCTGATGGCGATGTCGTTCAATCCTGGCGACCTGATCGTACTCGCCGCCACGCCAGTCTGGGCGATCTATATTATTCTTGTGCGGCGGGCGCCAAAAGAGCTGAACCTGGCGCGTATTGATACTCTATTCGTAATATCGCTCGCCGCCCTGGTCGCTCAATTGCCCGCCTACCTCCTGGAATCGGCGTATTTCAAGCCTGTGAGCTTCGCCTGGTCGTCGCTTGGCGTGTTTGCTTATATGGGAGTATTCGCCTCGGTCCTGGCCTATGGGCTGTGGAACGCGGGCATCTCCGCGGTAGGCGCGAACCAGGCTTCCTTCACGATCCCCATGATGCCCGTCTTCGCCACCATCCTCGCCATTCTACTGCTGGGCGAAGAGCCCCAACTCTACCACCTCGCCGCGGCCTTGCTGATCTTCGGCGGGGTCTATCTCTCTGCCATCCACGGGCACCTGTTCAAGGCTCGATAGCTTTTTTTATCGTATTGCCGTTGAACCGCTCGATTGAGACGATACCGTCGATCCTGTCCAGAAACGGAGCCAGATCGCTGGCGACATCGAGGTGACGCTCCTGCCGCTTGGGGTGTGGCTCGACCTTATGTATGATGGCCTTCAACGCTCTTACTTCTTGCCGAGCGTCGATGGAACGCCTTCAAGAAACGAACGCATCTCGTTGAAAATGAAGCGTTTTTCTTGTGAAATTACGAAATTGACCTTGCCATCTGGGTCGACCTTCAGGCGCGCACGATATGTTTCGTATGCCACCAAGCTATCGAACGAGATCAGCGCATAGGCGATATCGTTGGTTCCCTCATGCGGCAGGAAATAGCCGATCATATCGCCGCCGCGTTTCGGAATGATGCGGGCCCAGATATCGGAATATTTCTTAAAAGCGTCTTTTTGAAACGGATAAAGCACGTGATGCTCATGGGCAGTCTCCTTTTGCATAGGAAAGCACCCTATCCAATTGTTGCTCGACAATGTTTTGATTAAGGACGAAGTATGAGTACGGTTACGGGAGCTCAATAACCATCCCGTCGTAGCCAGGCTCGACGCCTTCGGGCAGCATGCGGCGCAGGCTCTGATAGTCCATGTCGACATGCATGTTGGTCAACACAGCCCGGCGCGGCTTCACCCGGGCGATCCACTCAAGCGTCCGATCGAGATGGGCGTGGGTGGGGTGTGGCTTGTGACGCAGAGCATCGACTATCCACACCTCGACATCCTTCAGAGCGGCGAAAGCGTCTTCGTCCAGTTCGTGGACGTCGTTGGAGTAGGCCAGCTTTCCGAACCGCAGGCCCAAGCTGACGATCGAGCCGTGTTGCTGGGCAAAGCTGCGCCCCTCGATGGCGCCGATCTCGAAACCCTTACCGATGTCGATCTCATTGGTTTCGGCGATCGGCGGATAGGGGCTGCCTGGTGGCTGCTCGAAGATGTAGTCGAAACGCCGGCGTAATATGGCCAGAAGGCCGGCATCACCATAGACCGGAAGGCGGGTGCGTTTGCGCATGAACAGCACGCGTAAATCGTCGATGCCATGGGTCTGGTCGGCGTGTTCGTGGGTGTAGATCACCGCATCGAGATCGTCGATTTGTGCATCGAGCAACTGCTGACGAAGGTCGGGTGCTGTATCGACGAGCAAACGCGTGCCCCCCTCCTCGACCAGGATCGAGCAGCGCGTGCGGCGGTTCTTCGGCTCGTTGGGATCGCAGGCGCCCCAATCGTTGCCGACGCGAGGCACGCCCGTGGAGCTGCCACAGCCAAGGATCGTCACTTTCATGCGGCCCGCGTAGCTTTGCTGAAAAGCCGATAGAAATTATCGGTGGTGACGCGGGCGAGCTCGTCCGTCTCCACGCCGCGCAGCTTGGCCACGAAGGCTGCGGTATCGCTGACGAAGGCCGGCTCGTTACGCTTGCCGCGGTTTGGCATCGGCGCCAGGTAGGGTGCGTCGGTCTCAACCAGGATACGATCCAGCGGCGTCGTCCGCGCAACCGCCTGTACTGCCTCGGCTTTGCGAAATGTGACGATCCCGGAGAACGAGATCAGCAAACCGAGTTCGAGCGCCCGTGTAGCGAGCGTTTGCGAAGCGCTGAAACAATGAATAACGCCATCGAAAGCACCTTTGGCGTGCTCTTCCTCGAGGATATCCATGGTTTCACCGTCGGCGTCGCGCGTATGGACGATGAGCGGTAATCCGGTTTGCCGTGCCGCCGCGATATGGGCGCGGAAATTTGTCCGCTGGGCCTCACGTGGGCTGTGATCGTAGTAGTAATCGAGCCCGGTTTCGCCGATGCCGACGACGCGGGCATGCGCGCTCAATTCGATCAGCCTGTCGGGCCGATCAACGCCCTCCGGCTCGGCCTCATGGGGGTGTACTCCGACAGTGCACCAAACGTTGTCGCGCGCCTCGGCAATGGCGCGGACTTGCTCGAAGCCGCTTAGCGTCGTGCAGATGGTCAGCATCGTGCCCACGCCGGCGGCCGAAGCGCGCGTCATCATCGCCTCGAAATCCTGCTCGAAGGCCGGGTATTCGAGGTGGCAGTGGCTGTCGACGAGCACCGCTAGGCCGTTTTACTGGTTGCCGCTTCGTCCTCGACGAAGCGCGGGAACACGCCCTCGGGCTTGGGTAGCGAAGTCCCCGGTACAAGCGAATACTCACCCCGAATCGAATCCGTGTTCAGGTGCGCTATGCTTCGCTGGTCTTCGGGCACCGCCAGTTGATCGAGCAATTTCGCAGATGATTCGGGCATGACTGGCTGGGTCAGGATGGCGATATGCCGGATCGTCTCGGCCAGGACATAGAGGACTGTGTTCATGCGCGCGGGGTCGGTCTTGAGCAAGGCCCAGGGCGCCTTCTCATCGACGTAACGATTAGCATCGCGAACCGCCTTCCAGATCACCTCGATTGCTTCGTGAATTGCCAAGCGATTATCGAGATGATCGCGGATTTCGTCGATCGCATCCTGAGAATCAATGAGCGCAATCAACGGCCGCCTATCTTCGAGCAAATCTAGGTCGCCTTCGGGCTCCGGCACCTTGCCATCGCAGTTCTTGGCAATCATCGATAGGACGCGCTGGGCAAGGTTGCCGAGATCGTTTGCGAGATCGGAATTGACCCGATGGATGATTGCCTCGCGTGAGATCGACCCGTCTTGGCCGAACGATACCTCGCGCATCAGGAAATAACGCACTGGATCGAGGCCGAACTCGCCGATCATATCCTGCGGTGTCAGCACATTGCCCACGGACTTCGACAT